>DOXE01000379.1 GCA_003519205.1 Chloroflexota bacterium | reverse complement strand
GTCAGCTTTTGTCGACTACAACCTCTCTAAATTTTCACGCTAACGAATTCGATTTCAATTTTTATCAAAAATCCGAAAACAACAAGTGTCGGTTTCGGGCACTCTACCGACTAATACAGTCAAAATTGTCGCAGTAGGAATGCCGATCACTCGGCACCCCCTGCGCAGATCCGTGCTTGCGCTACTAACGCACACGGCTCCTACCTCGAGTATTTGGCGTTAAAGCGCCGCTCAGGATAAGGGTGCATAACACGCGGCCTAGGAAGAAAGCCATTAATCACCGGTCCGAACGTATCCCACCTGATCTTGCTCCGTTGACTGCGTCTACGAAGTAGTTTAATTACACGGCGAACAAGTTCGTCCCTAAAATGAGCCAGTTGGTTAGTGTTGCCAGGCACACCGTAGTAATTAAAGTGCCCCTGTATGACTAACTTCAGCCATCGCAGGGTCTCTATAATCGGTGCGTGCATCCTCCGCCGAAGCTCATAGGTGATTGCTTTTATCCGCTTATGCAAACGACGACGACTNNCCAAACTTGCTCATTCGTTGCTGCAAAGCTTGGTGATACGCTTTTGCATCCTTTAGGCAATTAAAACCCAACACACCGTCGTCCGCGTAGCGCACAACAATGACACGCCCTTCAGCGTACCGCTGCCGCCATTGGTGGGTCCAGAGATCGAAAACGTAGTGCAGGTAGATATTCGCTAACAAAGGCGAAATCACAGCTCCCTGGGCTATGCCACAGCTCGCCGCTTGTCNNTGGCCTGAATCCGTAGGAGAAACCTAAGAACTCTGTTTCATAGATCTCGTTAAGAAGCATCACGACGGCCTGTTGCGCTATCTTGTCATCCAGACATTGAATGCTCAACGGCCGTTTGCTGCCATCTTCTTTTTCAATGAAGACTCTTTTTGCGGGTCTGGGTTTATACCGTCCACAATGGAGTCGATCATGCAGATCGATGAGTCGATTTTCCAGGTCTTCCTCATACTCAAACCACGTTATGCCATCGCAGGCTGCTTTGCGGTTCAGCTGATAAAAACTCGCCCGCAGCAGTTCTAACGTTATATGATGAAAGAGGGAGGTAAATGGTTGTGCATCTTTCCTTGTTGCTGCTTCACGCACTCTCGCTAATCGGGACATCGTGCTATTCCAGTCCTGTGCCTGGACACGGTCGGGTTCACGAAAGTTCCTCTTGGTCAACACCCTTCCCTCCACAAGCTCCGCAGCAACAATATTCGCCTTGTTCGCCTGCTTCCCCGGTAATATGGTGTTGTCCGACTTCCCGGTAGGTGGATAAGTTGTCGTATTCGTACGTCTTTTCACAACTCACTCTTTAATTGGCTACTCATTAAAGACCCTTTCCGGGATCTCCCAGGTTCCGTACATTGGACTTCTCCGCATGCATAGGGTCTCTGACCCCGCTGTGTAAAGAAAATACCTCACCGATAACGGTATTNNAAAGTTACCCGTACAAGCGCATAGCTCGAGGCCGATGCGAGTGGTTAACTCTTACTTCGTGCGGGACTTGCACCCGCTATCCAATGCCAGCTTTGCCTGGCGTACTCAGAGTCAGCAATTGGCAGATAGCACTACTACACATTTACAACAGCACTGGAGTTTTGCCGTTAAAAATAAATAAGCTTTTTGTATTCATTTATTGATAGCAACGGGCGTTAACTCGCTTTCGTGTAAGAATTGCCCACAGGAAACGCCTCCATGAAAGCTACAACACGTTTCAGATTCAATGAGTTCAGGCTTCCACCCGCATTGCCAACCTATTGATTGCACCTTGTGGCTGTTCGCCAGCAAGTGCCTGAATAATATTCTTTGCAGCTTCGAATGCAATACGTAGACGCACTTCATCAACGGCTGATCCCAAATGTGGTGTAAACAGCGTTCGTTCCGTGTCATCGAGTAACGCTTGAGGGATACTTCAGGGTCGATCCGCTCGCGCCCACTCTTCCATTTCAAAAACATCCGCTGCATAACCAGCAATTTTGCCGCTCGCCAATGCATTCACTACTGCCTGTTCGTCAACCACCGAACCGCGGCAGGTGTTGATCAAAATAGCTCCGTCTTTCATCTGCTCGATGGTTCGTGCATTGATGAGATGTAATGTAGCCGGTGTGATTGGTACCATTGGTACAACAAAATCACTTTGTTCCAACAAAACAGATAGTGTAACCCGCTCAAGCCCCCATTGGATTTCCTTATTTTGAGATAGTGGTATAGGATCGGTGTACAGCAGTTCCATATCATAGCCAACAAGTCGTTTTACGATAGCTTGGCCTACTGCGCCCATACCAATGATCCCGATGGTCTTACCCGTTAAACCAGTTCCATACAACGTAGGACGCCAACCCTGGAATGCGCCTGAGCGGACCAATCTATCTCCCATTAAAAGTTTTCGCGTGATTCCAATCATCAAACCAATCGTCAGTTCTGCTGTTGGAATGGTCAGTAGATCCGGTACATTGGTGATCCACACACCATGACGGGTACAGGCGTCTACATCGTAATTATCGTATCCTTTAAGTGCACAACCGACCACTTTCAGCTGAGGACAGGCACTCAGAAATTCTTCATCAATGCTGTCTGGCATAAATGTCATGATAGCATCGGCGTCTTTTGCGCGTGAAAGGATTTCTCCGCGCGGTAATGTTTCGCGAGTTTCATTGGGAAT
>DOXE01000131.1 GCA_003519205.1 Chloroflexota bacterium | reverse complement strand
GTTGAGGCTCCATCGATGATAACTTTGCTGGCTTGGTTGGCCGAACTTTTGGCTGTTTTGTTGGTGTTATTGCTGGCCGGCAAAGTACCTCGGCTGACCACCCTCCGGCCTATCATTTTAGCCTTCATCACCATCAGCGTTTTGTTTGCTGCTTCCAGGATCCTTCCTTACAACAATCCGACGTCTCCCGAAGCGGTTTTTGACCTTCGACCGCCTATCGCAAGGCTTTTATCGATGACGACCTGCTCTAGAAACGGTGATGAGTGTCAGACTCCGGGAGGTCGGTTTCTTAGTCTGTCCGACATCTTCTTTGACGTTGGCGATCAAGGTGAAATCGATTCAGTTTATCAGGACCAATTGCCCGAAAAATCCCGGTACGACTTCACCATTGCCACCAAACAGAAGGAAGTTCTAAGCCCTAATCTCTCGATGTTGTTTGATCTCCCCGCAGTTGATGGCTTTGATGGTGGTGTGTTGCCCTTAAGAAGCTATACTGAGCTAACCAGCCTCTTAATATCAGATGACACGAACACAACCGACGGCCGCTTACGCGAGCATCTCGATGCAGTGCCGGCCGATCGTTGGTTGGATCTGTTCAATTCCCGGTATATCATCACCGATAAGATAGTCGATGAATGGGTAGAAGGTGTCTTTTTTGATCAGCAATTTGCCGCTCGCCTGACGGCCGCAGATCCACCAGTAACAGTCGGTTATATTCCTAATTATGAATCAACGGAGCTGTGGTTTGTGGCCAAAGGATATCCTGGTTTAATCGAAGTCAGGACAGATGATAATCATCTCTGGCAACTTGAACCGAACGCAATAAGCCAGAACCTCTACCGTGTAACCTGGCCTGAACCGGCGATTCCTCAAGCGATCAAACTATATCCGTGCCCGGATAAAGCAGTTGACGCCACGAACTGTAACTGGGAGTTGCAAGGTTTGGCCCTGGTCGATTCCCGGGATGGGACTTTTCAAAGCTTAGTGACAGGTGATTACCGGTTAATACATTCCGGGGACGTGAAGATCTATGAGAACCTGGATGTTTTACCCAGGGCTTTTATTGTTAACGATTGGTTATCGAGGCCGTCAATCGACAGTAGCCTGGAAGCCATGAGCACACCAAGTTTTGATCCAGGCCAGGAAGCCGTCATCATAGGTCCAGATCGGCAAGTATGGGAGGGGGAGGGTGACGGTCAAGCAACCATCGTCGATTACGAACCAGAGCGGGTCCTTATCCACGTTGAGGAAAATACAGAAGGATTGTTGATTTTGACCGATGCTTACTATCCAGGTTGGCAGGCCACGATAGATGGCCAGCCAACTCCAATAGTCCAGACAGACGTTTTATTCCGGGGAGTGATTGTGCCACCAGGAAATCACGAAGTTGAGTTTGTATTCCAACCGGGTACATTTCGAATCGGTTTTACCGTAACTGTTGCCGGATTATTCATACTAATAATATTGATTGGACTATTATTTGTACGTCCTCATTTAGGTTCCTGAGTTTGTGAATATGTGGGTGATGACCGTCGATGTAACGCCACCGGCTCTTTGCATGAGCGCAATTTATCGATCTCAGAACTGGTTTGGGCCTGCCAGGCCGGTAAATTGCAACACGATCAAGCCATGATGCTGAAGGCATCGTGGACTTCGAAAAACCTGATATTCTTAGGAGAGAGAGATAGGTGCCAGGATCACGGCCGCTGCCCCTTAGGCCGTGGCCTCTCTAGTTTGAATGGCTTCTTCGCCGGTCAAGCCGATTTCGTTGGCGATTAAGGCCCAAGGTGTTTCTGGCACTGGAGTTCGTCGCTATGCATATAACTGACATACAGATATTGACAACTTAAATTGATTCCAAGATAATGTTCAGGCCTTACCAGTCATTATACATAACTGCATCCACCAGGTTCGTGTTTCAATCATTATTGAGGAATTGCTCCCATGAAGCCAGCGCCGTTTGAGTACCTTGCCCCTGACTCATTATCGGCGGTTGTCGAGATTATGTCGGAAAACGGAGATGACGCCAAATTATTGGCTGGAGGTCAAAGTTTAATCCCGGCCATGAACTTCAGGTTGGTCCAGCCAATGTTACTGATCGACCTGAACAAAGTTTCAGAATTGGACTATGTAATATCGAACGAAAATGGCGAACTACGCATCGGTGCCATGACGAGGCAGCGACGCCTGGAGACGGATCCAACTATTGCTCGCCAGGCACCGTTGATCGCCGAGACGATGCCCCATGTGGCCCACCCGCAAATTCGCAACCGGGGCACCATTGGTGGAAGCTTGGTTCACGCCGATCCGGCTGCTGAACTACCCGTAATCATGGTTGCACTTGATGGTCGCTTGCTTGTGCGTAGTAATTCGGGCGAACGCTGGATTAGTTCATCGAGCTGTTTTCAAGGTATATTCACAACCGATATCAAACCCGAAGAGGTGCTGATTGAGGTAGCAATTCCGCCTATGGCACCGCGTACTGGTTGGTCTTTCGTCGAATTTGCCCGAAGAAAGGGAGATTATGCTCTCATTGGCGTGGCTGCGGTTATCACATTAGATAATAGTGGTCACTGTATTCATGCCAGGTTGGTTTACCTTAATGCCGGTGATACGCCGATCGAGGCTCAACAAGCGGCCGCAGTCTTAATAAATGAAAAACTATCACCTGCTCTTTACCGTGAGGCGGCTGAAGTAGCCGATGCGGCGATAGAGCCAACAGCAAATATCCATGCTTCGGTGCCGTATTTACGACATCTGTCTCGCGTATTGACCGTCCGCGCCCTCGACCAAGCTGCAACGAGGGCTATGCAAAAGATACAGTAGTGATCAAATTAAACCGGATATTGCATGATTGAGCCGCACAACGTAGAGATCAAAGTAAACGGGCAACTTTATCGTGGTAATGTTGAACCGAGGATGCTATTAAGCGACTTTATCCGCCATGAATTAGACCTTACTGGCACACATGTTGGCTGCGAGCAAGGAGTCTGCGGAGCTTGTACGATCCTGTTTGATGGACAACCGGTGCGATCATGTATCATGCTAGCCGTTCAGGCTGATGGCCATGAGATTCGGACCGTAGAAGATCTTTCCTCGACCGGCCCAGCGAATGACCTGGAGCTCCATCCGCTCCAGGACGCCTTTTGGCAGGCTCATGGTTTGCAGTGTGGATTCTGCACACCCGGTTTTTTGATGACCCTGGTGGCATTTCTCGAACAAAATCCACAACCATCTGAAGTTGAAATCAGAGAGGCTATTTCGGGAAATCTATGTCGCTGCACTGGATACCAGAATATCGTCGAAGCCGTTTCCATCGCAGCTCAGAGTATGTTTGGTGAAGATAGATAAGGGGCAAGCGATGAGCGCGCCACCTAAGCGACCACTGCTTTCTCTGGCTCATGAACTCCGAGCAGGCTCCCTGGATCTCGAGGAGTATTTAGCCGAGCTTGAGGTCCTCTTTTCTATCTTGGAGCCGTCGATCCATTCATTCGTCGAAGAAGAAAATCGGTTTGAAAGGCTCCGACAGGAGGCGCAGAAATTAAAAAAGAAATATCCCCATCCGCCTAACCGTCCCCCTTTGTTTGGCTTACCTGTTGGGATAAAGGACATTTTTCAGGTTGATGGCTTCCCAACCCGAGCAGGTAGTCGGTTACCACCGGAAGAATTGCAAGGCCGCGAAGCGTCAAGTGTATCCTTATTAAAACAAGCCGGTGCGTTGGTGATGGGCAAAACGGTTACCACGGAATTTGCTTATTTTGCTCCTGGGCCTACACGAAATCCCCGCAATCTGGATTATACACCGGGCGGTTCAAGCAGTGGCTCGGCCGCCGCCGTAGCTGCTGGACTAAGTCCCTTGGCCACCGGAACGCAAACGATTGGTTCGATAACACGGCCGGCCTCCTTCTGTGGCATCGTCGGTTATAAGCCGAGTTACGATCGTATTGATCGAACAGGCGTAATTCCTTTGTCGCCTTCGCTAGATCATGTGGGGATTTTCAGTAATGATGTTGCTGGTGCTGAGTTAGTTGCCGGATTACTTTGCCCACATTGGCAATTGGCCGTGGCCTATAATTCGCCCGTGATCGGAATTCCCAACGGTTCATACCTTAAATATGCGTCAGATGAAGCTTTGGACAACTTTGAAGCTGTGTGTCGACGCTTATCGGAAGGTGGATGCACGCTGAAGCAGGTGTCGGCAATCCAAAATTTCGAGGCTATTGTGGAGCGACATAATTTGATATTAGCGGCTGAAGCGGCACAAGTCCATTCCCGTTGGTTCAAAAAATTTGGCGATCTTTATCACGAAAAAACGGCGGCATTAATAGAAAAGGGCCGTGAAATCTCCAAAAGCGATCTGGATGAGGCGTTGACCGAGCGCAGGCAATTCGTGCAAGAATTGTTGCGACTCATGGATGAGTACAGCTTGGATTTATGGATATCTCCAGCTGCTCCAGGCACCGCTCCGAAAGGGTTGGATAGCACAGGCGATCCGATCATGAATTTGCCTTGGACTCATAGCGGTATACCAACGATCAACATACCATCAGGGGTCAATGACAAAGGTTTGCCAATGGGTTTACAAGTGGCAGGTCGATGGTATGAGGATGAAACATTATTTGCCTGGTCGACCCATTTGGAGCCAATGATTCGTACCGATTATTGATTACTTCAAACGAGTGACCTGGCCTTCAAAATACCTGGACGCTTCCCCAATTAGAGTGCTGGAAGGCAAACATGACGATTCTCAGTGAAGTCAGGCCGGGAGCCTACTTTGATTCGGTCATATTAATGCAGTTGCAACGGTCGCTAGCGGATCTACCTGGTGTCATTGATGTTGGCGTGGTGATGGCTACCCCGGCAAATAAAGAGTTGCTTGCTGCGAGTGGGTTGGCCGTTGAATCGCCGGCCGGATCAGATGATCTTCTTATCGTCGTTAAGGCTAAGGACAAGAAGATGGCCGGCGATGCATTAAGCCAGGTTGATGGCTTACTGGCCAGTAGGCGGCGGGGTGTCACTCAAGAATTCAGACCCCATAGTCTTGATGTTGCTGTTCAACAACTTCCTGAAGCGCAATGGGCTTTGATATCGGTACCCGGCCGTTACGCGGCTGGAGTAGCCCGGAACGCATTGGACCTTAATCTAAATGTTTTCCTGTTTAGTGATAACGTGCCGTTAGAGGATGAGGTCGATCTAAAGAACATCGCCAGGGATAAAGGTCTACTGGTCATGGGTCCCGACTGTGGTACCGCCATCATTAATGGAATCGGCCTGGGCTTCGCCAATTATGTCAGAAATGGATCAATTGGTTTGGTGGCTGCATCCGGTACTGGATTACAGGCAATAAGTACCGAGATCCACCATCTGGGAAGCGGTATTTCTCAGGCTCTAGGGACAGGTGGCCGTGACTTATCGTCTGATGTAGCAGCGATCACCACGTTTCAAGGCTTGGATATCTTAGCTAGAGATGACCAAACCGATGTTATTGTTATCGTTTCCAAACCACCAAAGCCCGAAGTGGCAACAAGCTTACTAGTTTTTGCCAGACGGATCGGCAAGCCCATCGTTGTTGATTTTATCGGATACCCACCTCCCTCTAGACANNATTTATTCCAACGTGCAAATTATCGGTTCTCAGCGATTGCAGGACGTTTGGAAAAGCCAGGGACATACGATACTTGACCTCGGGGAAGACGAATTTACTCAAGGCCGGCTTCATCCGATGATGGACAATGATCTACGTTTGCGGCGACTATTCCAGGAAGCGGAAGATCCGGAAGCCTCTTTACTTTTGTTAGATATCGTTTTAGGTACTGGCGCCCACCCTGATCCAGCTGCTGAGTTAGCACCGGCCGTCGCCAAAATTCAAGAATCAGCAAATCAGGACGGGAGATCGCTGGAAATAGTAGCCATCGTCGTGGGTACCGATGCGGATCCGCAAAATGTCGACCATCAGGTCGATCAATTGCGTAAAGCGGGGGCATTAGTATTTTCGGACACAACAGGAGCTGTTGAATACATAAGCCAGAGATTGGCTCCGGCGGTTGCCCCACCATTTAAACCGGTGGCCCTAAATTTTTTCCGTGAGCCACTGGCTGGAATTAACGTTGGGCTGGAGATCTTTTATGACAGCCTGAAGGATCAAGGGGCCAAGGCGGTTCAGGTTGACTGGCGGCCGCCAGCCGGTGGAAATGAAAAGCTGATGGATCTCTTGGCGAAATTGAAGTGAAATAGTTAACGGAGAGATGTGTTATGAGTAACATCGACCAGCAGAACGAAACCGCGGTGGAACGCATGATGTCAGCCCGGCCGATCCTAACCGGCGTTGCCACTGCCAGGGATGTAATTCCCGGCATGAAAGATAATTTATTGCTCCATGCTGGCCCTCCAATTGGTTGGGATCGCATGTCGGGACCTTTGCGCGGTGCAGTTATCGGAGCCTTAATTCTCGAAGGATTAGCGAAGAACGAGGCAACGGCCGTAGCNNATGGGACCTCTATTAGCGGAGGCGATAGCCGCTAGTGAGGGCATAGATATTAGGGCCCTCTTAACTGAAGCTTTGCACATGGGCGATGAAGGACACAATCGTAATAAGGCTGGCTCACTTTTGTTTTTGAAGAGTCTGGTCCCATTAATCGCTGGTGTTGCCAAAGATACCGTATTGGAAGCCGACGTACTCGAGTTTCTGGGCGAAAACGCCCTTAGCGTATTAAATCCGGTGATGGCAGCATGTAAGGCGATGGCTGATGCCGGTCATGGTGTCGATGGCAGCACGATGGTGACCACCATGGCTCGAAATGGCACCGATTTCGGTATCCGTGTGAGTGGGCTAGGCGATCGTTGGTTTACAGCTCCGGCCGATATTCCGGATGGTTTGTACTTCCCTGGCTTTTCAAGTGAGGATGCCAACGCCGATATAGGCGATAGCACGATCACTGAAACCGCCGGGATCGGCGCTTTTGCGATGGCGGCTGCCCCGGCAATCGTTACCTTTGTCAGTGGAACACCCCAAGATGCGCTCAATGCAACTCTTGAAATGTACGAGATCACCATTGCCGAACACACTCATTTTTCCATTCCAATTCTTGAATTTCGTGGTACACCCACGGGAATAGATATTCGCAAGGTTGTTGAACTTGGTATCACCCCACGCGTTAATACCGGCATTGCTCACAAGGAGCCCGGGATCGGTCAAGTGGGTGCCGGGCTCGTGCGGCCGCCAATGGCCATTTTTGAGCAGGCTCTTGTAGCATATGCAGAGGAATACCTGTAAGAATTTTTATCCTTTTGGTTCATCGTGAGAGCGTAATTCGTAAATCATAAGGTAGGAGATAATGAAGTTTATAGATTTAACAATCCCATTTGGCATTGGCACACCCGCTTGGCCGACCTACGAACCGCTGCAAATAAAGTATTTCAAGCGATTAGCGCCAAATGGGGCTAACGGTCAATTGGTCACACACAGCAACCATGTAGGAACTCACCTCGACGGCGAAATTCATTTTTACACGCCGGGAAAAGATATCGCCTCGCTTGACTTTGAATTTCTAACCGGGGATGCGGCTATTGTGGATCTCAGCGATATCTGTGGGGACTACGATGTGTATTCTCCTGACATGATCGAAGAGCGGGTTGAAGTACGAGAGCATGATATTCTGATCATACACACCGGCTACCATCACTTTGGTTGGGACCAACCCTACGGCAATGAAGTGCGCTATATGGTAATGCATCCAGGTCCGGATGCGCGGTTTGCCGAGTGGTGCGAGAAAAAACAAATTAAATGGATTGGCGTCGATTGTGGCAGCGCAGATCATCCGATGAATACGAAGGTGCGAGACTGGATGCCAGCTCAAGCTAAACAAGCCGACGAGCATTTTCGATCCAAATATGGGATGGCCCTAACCGAATATTACACGCCGGATATGTACCAAATGATGCATCTATGGATGTTTCACAAAGGCATCATTCACGCCGAATGTGTTGGGGGAGATATTGACTTGCTGGTTAACCAAAGGGTACAGGTTGGTTGTTTTCCCTGGCGATTTGTTGATGGAGAAGCGAGCATTGCCCGAATCGTGGCCATGGTCGATGATGATGAATATCAAAAGTTGATGCGAAAGAAAGCCGATCTGCCGATGACACGTTTTGGAGATTGTTATGNNAAGGTCATGTTTCAAGCTAAAACTTTTTGGGGTTCACCTAAATCTGGAGTTGTGAGATAAGGGGAAGATGGAATGGATCGCGAAACAGTTATCAATGTGTTAAATAATGCCAAATGGTTTGATCTGACCCAGGGATGCAGCATATTTACACCTCCCTGGCCTGGCGAAAAGGCTCTGGAGATTCACTTTTTCAAACGTCTTACCGGAGCTTATGGTGGTGGGCAAGGTGCGAACGGCCAATTAATCGAGTGGAGTAATACGGTGGGCACACATCTGGTTGGGGAAACGGCTTTTCACTCAGGCGGCCGTTCCCTGGCTGATGTTCCCCTGGTTGCCTTATGTGGGCCGGGTGTGGTGGTGGATATATCGGATGCCGTGTCTGATTATGGATTCTATACGCCGCAAATGATTCTTGAACGGGCCACCGTAAAAGAAGGCGATATCCTGATCGTCAATACAGGCTATCATCGTTATGGTTGGGATCAACCTGATGTATTCAATGAGAAGGCTCAGGGGGGTGTTGAAAACAAGGAGTTTGGTTACCTCGTCCGTCATCCTGGACCCTCGGCCGATTTTTTCCCCTGGGCCTTGGATATGAAATTAAAGATTGTGGGTGTGGATTGTGGCTGCGCGGAACATCCGATGAATACGAACCTGCGCTACATGCATGCTCGAGAGTTTGCAAAGGCAGAAGCTAAACTGCAAGAAACTCATGGGAAAACCTGGGATGAACTGTTTCCACCAGAAGAATATTATGAGCTGACTCATTCAGAAATGCCAGAGGCACATTTGCTACTGGCGGAATCTTTAGGTGGTGCAATAGATGAATTGAACAACCAGCGAGCCTGGATCATGATCCAGCCTATCCCGTTCATGGAGGTTGAAACGGCATGGTGCCGGGCAGTTGCACTTCAGGCTCCGGCCGGGATGAGTGAGGCAGAATTCTTTGATTTTATGAATTCGACGGTGATGCTGGATTTGACTCTACCTTTTAGCGTACAAACGCCCCAGTGGGCGAATTACGAGCCTCTCAGCGTGAAATACACGAAGCGCGTCGGCGGCCAATATTTCGGAATGGGCCGAAATGGATCTATTTGCCGGGCTAGCTTTCACCTGGCCTCCCACATGGATGGCGAGAAACACTTTTGGGCGGCCGGCCGGACGATAGGTGAAATGCCTTTTGAGTATTGGATAGGGCCAGGAGCCATTGCCGACATTTCTGAAATGGTTAGCAACTCCAGCGTTTATACGCCAGAGATGATTGAAAGCGTGGTTGAAATTCGAGAGGGGGATATCCTCATCGTGAAAACTGGGTGGTACAAGTATGGTTGGAATAGTCCTTATTCGGATGAGTTTCGGTATATGATCAAGCATCCTGGACCATCGCCTGATTTTGCCGATTGGTGTTTATCTAAGAAGATCCGCTGGCTCGGCGTCGACTGCGTTGCCATGGAACATCCCATGAATACGATTCAACGCCTCTGGCACCCAAAAACCTTCGAGGAGGCCAATGAAAAATTGAAGGCAACGTTTGGCAAGGATTGGGATGAGATGTATCCATTGGACAAATATTATCAGGACACTCACCTCAATCTTTTCCCTAAAAAGATCGTGCATGCTGAAAACTTAGGCAAGGATATCGCCAGAGCTGAGAGCGGACGATATTACATCGGCTGCTACCTGCAGAA
>DOXE01000235.1 GCA_003519205.1 Chloroflexota bacterium | reverse complement strand
CCAATGAGCATCAACCAGCGCTTATCCTTGTAAAGCCCATAAAGGGCCAGAGCAACAAATGGCACGGCCAATGTCACCCGGCGTAACTCCAGCAATGTCACCTGATGGAGCAACGGGTTCAGGTAAAAGGCCAGCAAGAATATCGGGGCCAACAGGGGATGCTTGTCTTCTACTATCTTATAGAGCAACAGGCCGGAGACGGCGATGCCCACGAGTTGAGCCAGAAAAAGAATGCGTACGTCAGACCAGATGAGCAACAGGGGCGATAGCAAGGCCATATATGGCGTAAAGTGGAACTCCAAAATGGACTTGCCGGTGATGGTGGTGAAGAGGAATCGCCCGTGCAAGGTATTCCAGATAGCCTGGTCAAAATGGGCGATATCAGGGGCGCGTAGCTGGAAAGTCCGGTATTGGCGGCTATTGAGCCAAAAGAAAACGGCCGTAAAGATTACGGCCAGTAGCAGGCTTGCCAACTTGGGCAGCAACTCATCCCGCTTGATTGGTTGCAGCATAATTGGGTGATTCTACCATTTGCTAGTTCAGACGACTATGCTAATGTATGACGTTACGCAGGTTAAATTAGCTAATTATGAACACAGCTTCGCTAGGTGATTCAGCAGTAAGGCGACCGATATCGGACAACTTGAAGCGAGTTGTGATATTGTCATTCCCGTTTTTGTTGTTCGCCATCGCCTTTTTTCCCCGCGCCATTAACTTTGTTGGAACATCCGATTTATGGCACCAACGCGGCAAAGAATTCATTAATGGCCTTCTTAGCCAAAACTGGGAGGCAACCCTGCAAGCCCCACACCCTGGGGTGATAACCATGTGGTTGTCCGGGTTCACCCAGCTATTAGGCGAGGCCCTCATCCCTGGTTACGACGATTTTTCGCTAAACCAGAAATTGGCTTTAGAGGTGATACCATTTGCGCTGGTCATTTCCCTCACCATCGTTCTGGCTTACTTCTTGATGGCCAACGTTTTCGACCGGATGGTGGCCGCCGTAGCCACCTTACTCCTGGCCCTCGACCCATATCACATCTCTCTGGCCAAGGCCATCCACGTNNCCCGATCGAGGGCAGCTGGTCGCGTTAGCCAAGGAAAGCGGGAAAGCCATCCTCATCTGGTCTATTTCCTTAGTAGCCATCTATGTCTTATTGTGGCCGTCGATGTGGAGCCAACCGGGCCATACCCTGCATACAACCCTCACCGGTTCCAATTATTATCTCGAAAATCCCCATGAGGGCGCCCAATTCTTCTTGGGAAAATCGACGATGGAAGATCCTGGCCCCCTATACTATCCGGTGACCATGACGGTTAAGACCACGGCCGTCGTGACAATTGGCTTTTTCCTGAGCCTGATACTTTTTTTCAGCCGAAGACTGGAACGTCAAAAGCAAATCACCCTCTTTTTGGGATTGGCTTTTATCTTCTTTTTTGCCGTGATGATGACCCTGGGCGAGAAGAAATTTATCCGGTATGCCTTACCTGCTCTACAGTTTGTCATCCTATCGGCCGGCATCGGCTATGTCTACACCGTCCGTCGGCTCACCAAGGGCCAGGCGCCATGGTATTTCATCGCCCTGGCGCTGATCATTTTCATTCAAGCGGCCGTCTCTCTTCCTCTCCACCCGTATTATGGCACCCACTACAACTACCTTATGGGCGGTCCCAAGTTCGTTCTCAACAACGGGATCGTGGAGGGTCAGGAGAAATCAGAAGGGATGGCCGAAGCGGCAGAATATTTGAACAGCATGCCTATGGCGCCTTTGCTCGTCGTGGGATCCCATAAGCTCACTGCCTTTTACCGCTATTTCGAAGGCAAGACCGTGGAAATCACCGATGACAAAGTAGATTATTTGGTTTTCTCTCGCAATATCGTGTTGCGAAACGCCGAATCCGGCGAATGGCAAAAAGTGTGGGAGGCTTATAAAAGTCGCGAGCCCAAATACGTAGTTGAGTTTAATGGCGTGCCCTATGTCTGGGTATACAAAACAGGACCGGTCATCGACGAGGCGGATTTGGTCCATCCGGCCGAGGCCAATCTTGGCGAGAATTTCCGGCTACTGGGCTACGACTATGAACCGGCCCAGGCCTTCCCCGGAGATACCATCCACATAACCCTCTACTGGGAGAGCCTGAACCCGACCGCCGCCGACTATACCGTCTTCATCCATTTGCTCGACGAAGAGAGCCAACTGCGCGGGCAGAAAGACAGCCAACCGCTGGGGGGGAAGTATCCAACCTATCTGTGGGACCGGGGAGAGCGTATCAAGGATGTTTACGAATTGACTATCCAACCGGAAGCGCCACCGGGCAGTTATGATTTGGCCATAGGCATGTATGAACTACAGAATCTGCAGCGCCTACCCATATTGACGGATTCAGGCGGTCCTCAGCCTGACAACCGCCTGTTGCTGCCCGGACCAACGATACTGGACCCGGAGTCGTGATTTAGGACGATGACGTTTAGAGAAAGGCTCAAGACCCTATGGGTTGAACGCGGCGCATATCTTTTGGCCCTGATCTATCTGGTGGTGATGTTCTCGCTGCTGGTGAGCAAACACAACGCCTTCAACACCCGGGTCTACGACTTCGCCAGATTTAGCCAGGCCATCTGGAACACGCTTGACGGCAAGTTTCTCTTCGAGTCCATTAGATACCGTTCTATTCTCGGCGATCATTTTTCGCCGCTCATGGCCTTGGCGGCCCCTTTCTTGCTCATCTGGCCCGACGAGCGGGTGCTTTTCCTCATCCAGGCCCTTAACATCGTCGTCGCCGGCCTGTTGCTATACAAGATTTTCCACGACAAACGGCCGGAGCTGGCCCCCTGGTTCTTGCTTGTCTTCTTCCTTAACCCGGCTCTGCACGAAGTCACGTTGTTTGAAGTGCGACGCATCGTCTTTGCCCTGCCGTTTTTGGCCCTAGCTCTCTATGCCCTCTCCAAACACAATCGCTGGCTCATGCTGCTCGGTTTGTTCCTGGCCTTGCTGGCTAAGGAGAATATCGGCTTTTTTGTTTTTATGATCGGCCTTTACCTGCTGATTTTCGAACGTGACTGGAAATGGGGCGTTGGGCTGATGATCCTGGGCGCCGGTTGGCTGATCGTGATTAGCCTGTGGATCATCCCCCTCTTCAACCCCAGCACGGCCGGAGAGTACCCCCAGCTATACTATTTTAGCTATTTAGGCAATTCATTAGAGGAAATCACCCAAAATCTCCTGGCCGACCCCCTGATCTTGCTCAGACGCATGTTCGGCCAGGAACAAATAACCGCTCTCTGGCGCGTCCTATTACCTTTAGGCTTGATCTTGCCTTTCCTGGAACCGCGCTGGGTATTGTTTACCGTGCCCTATGTCTTCATCCTCCTGATCAGTTCAGACGAGGACATGTACCGGATCGTCAAGTGGTATCCGGGGACGATCTTGGTCGTGCTATTCGCGGCCATGGCCGTTGGGTGGGACCGCATCCCTAAACGATGGGAGCGATGGGCCATGGCCGGGCTATTGGCGATGACGGTCGTCGGATACTTCCTGTACAGTCCTGCGCCGTTTGGCGGCCGTTACGATGCCAGCCTCTATCAGGTTAGCGATCACGATCGTCTGGCTNNTGACCTTCCTGGCCGATCTATATCACTTTCCGTGGATCAAAATCGGCCATGAAAACATCGACTATTTCCTGCTTGACCGGCATACCGAACCATATCCTTATAACCAACGGGAGATCAACGACGAGATCACCAACATGGTGGCGGATACATCCTACGTGGTGGTCGAGGAAGCGGACGGCATTTATTTGTTTCACAATAAGGGTCAGCAACTGCCTGCTTACCCAGTCGATCGGGTGGCAGAAGGCTCGATCCGGTTAGATCGGATCGAGGTTGCCCTGCTTGACGATGATGGGCG
>DOXE01000360.1 GCA_003519205.1 Chloroflexota bacterium | reverse complement strand
CCTGCCACTGGATCCGCGATGATAATTGTTGGCTTGTCAATAGAATTGATGAAACGCCGGTTTTACAAGCTAAGCAGCGTCACCTGCTAGGTGCCACCTACTATTCGCTATCCCCCACACGTGGGCGGGATGAGAATCTGTTGGCCGACATTAATGTAGTCGGGATTGACGATGCCGTTGTAGGCCGCTAACTCAGCTACTGTACAACCATATTGAAGGCCGATGCGGAACAGGTTCTGGCCTGCCTGAACGGTGTGCACCTGTTCGCCGGTAGGCAATTGTTCGGCCGGCGGAGGCGTTGGTTCAGGCTGGGGTTCTTCAACTGGTTCAGGTGGTGAAACCTCTTCAGCACCACCTTCTGGGGCGGCTGGTTCCCCACCCTCTGGCGCCGGTTGCTCAGGTTGTTCGGCAGCGCCTTCGGCTGGCTCACCAGCTTCACCTGAAGGCACCGCTTCCGTGGGCACCAGCGTTGGTGCGGCTTCACCAGCCCCCTCTCCGCCTGCCTCGGGCTGGGTTTCGGCCGGCGCAGCAGTGTCCGGTTCAGGCGTAGCCGTTGGCGCCTCTTCCTGGAGCGGTCGCTCGCAGGCGACGAGGGCCAGAGCCAACAGAATGGTGATGAAGATGAAAGTACGGCTAGAGTATAAGGTCGATTTCACTGGACCCTCCTTCTCCTAAATTATGCTCTACTAAACATAATGCTGGCAGTTTACCATAAGGTAGATCCAGCGTCAAGGAGATGCCCCGGTGGTAGATATGGCAAGGATTTCAGATGGGCTATAATCGATCTTCATGGGTTCATCCGCCTTCTACCACCGGCAACATGTAGGCATCAATGCCCATCTTCTTTCTAACCGTGTGGGTTATCGTCGGGCTGGAATTCACCACTATATTAGCCAACTACTAGGAAATTTGTCCTATGAGGAGAGCGAGTTAAGAATCACACTTTTTACAAATAACAGGGATGACTTGGGTTCACTGCCCAAGGAATGGCTCGTCACTACGAGTTGGCCCACACAACGGCCATTGGCGCGAATCATGTGGGAACAATTGGCCTGGCCTATAGCTGCTATCCGTCATAAGGTAGATCTATTGCATAGCATGGCTTTCGTTACACCTCTTGTACAGCCTTGTCCGTCTGTGGTGACAGTTTACGATTTGAGCTTCATCTACCATCCACAACGCTTCCCGGCCCTGAAACGAGTTTACTTGACCAGCCAGACGAGGCGATCATGCCAGCAGGCCAAAAGGGTAATGACAATTTCTGAATCCGGCCGGCAAGATGTTCACCGTTTCTATAACATCCCGCTGGATCGGATAGATATCGTCAGGCCGGGGGTAAGCCAACGTTTCTCCCCAAGAAATATAGATGAAGTCGAGGCTTTCCGGCACCGCGAACAGTTATCGCCACGATTCATATTACATGTTGGCACGTTACAACCTCGCAAGAATATCGAGGTGCTGGTCGATGCCTTTGCTCAGTTGAGTCAACCGGATCTGGAACTGGTCCTAGTTGGAGGTAAGGGTTGGTCGTACCATAGCATCTTCGCTCATGTGCGAGATCTCGGCCTAGCAGATAAGGTGCGGTTCGCCGGTTATGTCTCTGATGCCGATTTGCCCCTTTGGTATAATGCCGCAGCCGCTTTGGTCTATCCCTCCGTCTATGAGGGCTTTGGTTTGCCCGTCATCCAGGCCATGGCTTGTGGAACGCCGGTCATTGCCGCTAAAACGTCGGCCATCCCTGAAGCAGCCGGATCAGCAGCATTATTCTTCGACCCCCATGACATTACGGCGTTGGCCGAACATATAGCGGCCGTATTAGACGATCCCCAAATTGCAGTTACAATGCGCCAACAGGGATTGGCGCAGGCCTGTGAGTTTTCCTGGCAAAAAGCCGGTCAACAACTACTTGCGTCTTATCAGAGTGTATTTTCCAAATGATGAGTAATCGATTGGGTCACCGAACGATCCGAAATCTGACCATTATTAGCGACTTACTTCTAATAGGTATGGCCTTCGTTCTGGCTTATATCGTCCGTTATGATTTTCAATGGTTCGCAGAGGATACTATCGACGTTCCATTTAAAGCCTATGCCGGACAATTGGTTCTATTAGGAATTCTACTTATCATTACCTTTTCTCAACAAGGGGTTTGGCGGCGACGGCGAGGGGAGTTCTGGATTGACGAAGTTTCGCGGGTGGGCTACGCTACGGCCGCCGGAATAGCCTTGATGATGGCTTATACCTTCTTCTTCCGGCCGCTGGCGTTCTCCCGTCTGCTCTTAATCTGGGCCCTCATCTTCATCATCCTGTTTATTGCCTTCGCTCGCCTGCTTCGCCGCTTGCTGTTACAAATGTCATACCGGCGCGGGATCGGGGCGGATAAAGCCATTATCGTAGGCTCTGGCGAGGTGGGTCGCAGCGTCATTCGCACCCTGTTGGCCCGACCGGATCTAGGCTTTCGAGCAATTGGATACCTGGATGAAGGGACTTCCGATAATAATATTGGCTCTGGCCGGATTCCTCATCTCGGAAGCTGGCGCGAGCTACAAGCAGTCTTGGAGTGCGAGGGTAACATCCATACGGTATTCGTCACTTTGCCTAGCCAGAAACAGAAACAAATTGAGGAAGTCATGCGGGTGAGCCAGCAATATGGTGCCCAGGCACAAATCGTGCCTGACATTTTTCAATTGAGCCTCAATAATGTCGAATTCAATAACGTGGCCGGAATTCCCATGTTTAGCGCCCGGGAGGTGCGGCTCAGCCGGTCAGGGCAGGCATTGAAGCGGATGCTAGACCTTTTGATAGTGGCTATCCTGGCCATCCCAGCCACATTGATAACAGTAGTTACGGCGATTGCCGTCAAATTGGAGTCGCCGGGACCAATATTCTTCGTTCAACAACGTATTGGATACCAGGGCAAGCCATTTAATATGGCCAAGTTTCGCTCCATGGTTGTCAACGCCGAAGACCAGAAGGAATCACTGCTGCTGCTGAATGAGGCCGATGGACCTATCTTTAAGATCAGAGATGATCCACGTTTGACCCGGGTTGGCCGGCTCATTCGCCGTTATAGTTTGGATGAAGTACCCCAACTTTACAACGTGTTTGTGGGGGATATGAGTATGGTTGGTCCGCGACCTGCTTTGCCGGAGGAGGTCGTCGAGTATCAATCCTGGCACATGCAACGATTGGAGGTGAAGGGCGGTATTACCGGTCTCTGGCAAGTCAGCGGCCGCTCAGACCTAACCTTCGACGAGCAATGCCTTCTGGATATTTACTATATTGAGAATTGGTCGCTGGCTCTGGATTTGCGGATCATGCTGCAGACCATACCCTACGTCCTCTCGGGGCGTGGTGCTTACTAGGGCATTGGGGACAAATCCTACGAATCGTAATCCTCGGGCGCGGCCGGCTGATCCATTCGGACAACTTCGCCATGATGGTTAATGATGATCCGGAAACCCAACATGCCCATCATCGTCCGGGCCTGTTCAGGAACGCCCTGCTCGATGATTTGATCAAGGTCGATGTTACGCATGGATGCATCAATGGCTGCCTTCGTGAACAGATCGTCACGGCCTAGAAGCTTTAATGCTTGTTCGACAGCCAAGTCCTTATTATCTTGAAGTTGATCGATAAAGACGGCCAGAACCTGGCGATCGACCAGTTCGGCGTCAATATGACGCAGAAATCCATTATCGTCAACTACGTATTGAGCCTCTGATCCCACCAAGGCGATCTCGACCGGTACTTCCCGCTCATCATATACGAGACCGGCAAACAATGCCTGTCGAGCCATCTTTATCGCACTCTCCGTCTTTATTATCTGATAAACTTGTTGACCTTGATAATACTGCTCTCTTGGCGATTGACAAGCAATTCGACCCTTGTGGTATAATCAATACGTTTGCTTGGTTTGATTGTTGCTGAGCAAATAGTAACAGAAAAAGGTAAAAGACGTTGTTAAGACCACTAGACTGGTTACTTGGTCTATTATCACTTGATATTGGTATTGACCTTGGAACAGCAAATACTTTAGTAAGTATTCGCGACCGGGGCATCGTTATTAATGAACCATCGTGGGTGGCGATCAATAAGAGGACACGCCGTCCGTTAGCCATTGGCGCCGAAGCACGGGAAATGGTTGGTCGTACACCGGCCGATATCGTGGCCATCCGGCCGCTTAGAGATGGCGTGATCTCTGAATTTGAGATCACCGAAGCGATGCTGAAATATTTTATTGATAAAGCTCACGAGCAGATGATCGTGCCTTTTCCCCGGCCACGAGTGGTTGTTGGGGTGCCTAGCGGTGTCACGGAGGTTGAAAAACGGGCTGTCTATGACGCCACAATCTCGGCCGGTGCGCGTGAAGCCTTCCTGATCGAGGAACCAATGGCAGCGGCTATTGGTGCCGGATTGCCGATCATTGAAACCCGGGGAAGCATGATCGTCGATATCGGCGGTGGCACCACCGAGGTGGCGATCATGTCAATGGGCGGCGTGGTTGTCTCCCGCTCTTTGCGAGTCGCCGGCGATGAGATGGATGAGGATATCGTGCAGTATATGCGTAACAAGTACAACCTGCTGATCGGTGAGCGCATGGGCGAGCAAGCGAAAATC
>DOXE01000328.1 GCA_003519205.1 Chloroflexota bacterium | reverse complement strand
TTTGGCTGAGAGCCGGGAACAGGCTGGGTTGGCCAGCTTCACGGCCGATATGCTCCTTCGTGGCACTGAACGCTGGGACTTTGATTCGATTTACGAGGAATTGGAATCGGTGGGGGCTACTCTTTATATTGGAGGTGGCCGGCATATCACCGATTTCGTTGGCAGCAGCCTGGTTGAAGATCTTGATCTGCTTCTGGATCTGTTGGCAGCCGCCTTGCGACAACCAACCTTCCCCAATAATCAAGTTGAGGCGGTTCGCGGGGAAATACTTACTGGATTGCAGATCCGGGCCAACGATACAAGGCAGATGGCGGCTTTAGGTTTTCGTGAATTACTCTATCAAAATCATCCTTACGGCCGGAGCGTCGACGGATATGAAAACATTATCCGGGACTTAAAACGGGACGACCTGGTGAGCTTTCACGATCGTTATTATGGTCCTAATGGCATGGTCATTACACTGGTAGGCGGGATCAATCCTGAGGAAGCGTTGGCCAAGGTAAAAGAGGTTTTCGGTAACTGGAATAAGTCCCAACTGCCCATGCCTGAACCTCCACCTGCTCCCCGGCCATCCCAGATACTTCGTGTTCATGTTAATATGCCCCAAAAGACGCAGTCCGATATTGTACTCGGGTTGCCCGGACCGCTTCGATCAGCTCCTGATTACCTGGAAGCTAGCCTGGCTAATACCATCCTGGGCGTTTTTGGCATGATGGGACGCTTGGGTCAAAACGTCCGTGAGAAACAAGGCTTGGCTTACTACGCATACAGCCGCCTACACGGCGGCCTGGGACCCTCTCCCTGGTACGTGAGCACCGGCGTGTCGCCAGAAAAGGTGGAACTGGCTATAGATAGTGTCCTTTACGAGATCGATCGCCTCTGCAGCGAACCAATTCTCGAAGAAGAATTAGCGGATAGCCAGGCATATCGTACAGGATCGATGCCGGTTGGTTTGGAAACAAATGGTGGTATAGCAAGCGTCATCACAGATATTGAACTATACGATTTGGGTTTGGATTATTTGCGCCAGGTTCCGGGAAAGATCATGGCCATGACGCCTGAAACTGTACAAGCTGCTGCACAGAAATATTTGAGCAGCCATCAGCTCGCAATTGCAATTGCGGGGCCAAATGGCACAGAGGAAACTACTGAAATCGGTTCGTGAAACTGGATTTGGTTTCGGAGTATTTATTATGCTGGGGCTAAATTCCTGTTTACCACCATTGTGTTTCTTGACTGCCCATGGAAGGTGTGATGTTAGTATCTGGCATTGATTTGATTGAGATCGCCCGGATTGAGCGGGCCATGATCCGGCATGGAGAACGATTCAGCCGCCGATTTTATACCCACCAAGAGATCGTCTATTGTGCTGGAAGAGTGCCCAGCCTAGCCGGCCGCTTTGCCGTTAAGGAGGCAGTGGCCAAAGCCTTGGGCACAGGTATCGGCGACTTTAACTGGACCGACATCGAGGTCGTTTGTGATGGACAGGGTAAACCCGAACTCGTACTTCATAATCGAGCTCGAGAATTAGCCTTATCTCAAGGGCTTTCCTCCTGGTCGATTAGCCTTTCCCATACCGAAACACATGCCATCGGTCTAGCTGTGGCCACGGGTGAATAGACAAGAGAGTATTTTTCTGGCCATTTGTAACCCAATAGGGATTTGACGGCGTAATAATCGCCATTTTTGTGAGGTTTTGATGG
Source organism: Chloroflexota bacterium (assembly GCA_003519205.1). Taxonomy (GTDB): domain Bacteria; phylum Chloroflexota; class Anaerolineae; order Promineifilales; family Promineifilaceae; genus UBA11865. The sequence goes on along the minus strand of DOXE01000328.1, from coordinate 6,169 downwards.
CATATTGGAAAGCAGAAGACGATTCACAGATTTATTATGAGATTTATGGTCAATCGACCGGCGGGGCTTCTTTGTTGCTCCTGCCTGGATTACTTGGCTCAATCAGCATCCAATGGCGCAATTTTATCGAGCCGCTGGCCAAAGATTATCGTTTGTTGCTGGTCGATTACCGGGGACACGGCCGGTCAGAAAACAATGACACCGGTTTGCTCCCCGATAATATGGTTCAGGATTTGTTAGGCGTGCTCGATCACCTAAGCATCGAGTCCATCCATGTTGCAGGGTATAATTTAGGCGGCTACCTGGGGTTAATGCTACACCTCTATGACCCCCACAGAGTGCAAACCTTGCTGATGCACGCCACCAAATTCTACTGGATGCAATCGATCGCCGACCGGATGAGCAAAAAGCTCAACCCAGACATCATAGGCGACAAAGCACCAACATATGCCGATCAATTGGCTTTGCAACATGGCGCAGCGCGCTGGCGGTCTCTCGTTCGACAGGCGGCTGATCTTATCAATTATTTGTCTCTGGGAGGTTTGAGCGAGAGTAGTGCCTCCAAAGCCCAATGCCCCATCTTAGTTAGCGTCGGTGATAGGGATGAGTTAGTGCCTATTCGAGAAGCCCATCGACTGAGCCGGGAACTACCCACCGGTTCACTATTAGTACTCCCCGGCGTTCACCACCCTATCCAGAGTCTTGGCTTGATTCCGATGCTCCAGGTGATGCAATCTTTCCACAAATGAATCGAACACTACTGGCAGTGCTGGCCCATCCGGACGACGAATCCTATGGAATTGGGGGAACTTTAGCTCGATATGCGGCTGAGGGTGTGGACGTTCATGTGGCAATAGCAACGGATGGAGCAGCCGGTTCTATCGATGTGAAATGGCAGGGGGATCGTTCACGACTGGTCGAAGCCCGAGCCAATGAATTGCGCGAAGCATCCGAGATTCTTGGCGTTCACTTGCATATGTTAGGATTTCGTGATTCGGGTTATATTGGCGATCTGGCCAATGAACATCCGGCGGCATTCATTAATGTAGAGCAAGACAAAGCGATTGGCCGGGTTGTAAAACTGATTCGTGAGCTATGCCCTCAAGTGGTTATCACTCATGACCAAACGGGTGGTTACTTTCACCCTGACCACATTCGTAGTTGTGAGATAACGACGGCGGCTTTCCATGCTGCCGGAGCGTCCGATAGATATCCAGAAATCGGTCCTGAACCGTATCAGCCCGATCGTCTGTACTATAGCGCGTTTTCTAATCGCTGGGTCAGGTACATGGTTTTCCTCATGCGTCTGCGCGGAATGGATCCAACCCGGGCCGGGCGCAATCAAGACATTGATTTTACCCGAGTGGGTGTTGAGCCGGAGAAGATCACGACGACCATCGACTATCGTAAGTATTGGGATGTCAAAATTCGAGCCAGTGCCGCTCATGGCAGCCAGGGTGGTGGTACCAGTATGAGCCGCCTTCTTCCCGGTTGGATGCAACGACAGCTATTTGGTAAGGAAACCTTTATTAGAGTTTATCCGCCAGTGCCAGAAGGCTTTCACGAATCTGATTTCTTCAATTCGGCGTGAGGTTTAATTTTCACCGCCAACTGTCGGTAGGAATGTCCGGTGCTTAAAGGGCTCGTAGACATAGTTGGCCGATGTGATCGTTTCATTTTGGCGCCCACCTAAAGCATAAACCCGAGTCTCAACGCTAGTTACTCCGATATGGTGCCAGGATGATTCATCTTCTAACATGGGCATCTCGATCTCTTTCCACAGTCCGGCATTGGCGTCAAAAACCTCGCCGTGGGGAACTTCACCTTCAATCCCACCACCGATCACATATAGAAGATTATTACTCAGGACAGTTGCACCCGCACCGGCACGAGGTAAAGATATCGAGGGGCATTCGTGCCACGTGTTTGCCTCCACGTCGAAGTACTCGCAAGTCGGCAGTTCTCTTTCACCGTCCCAACCGCCAACAACATATAGACGGTTATTCATCACACCGCCAGCCGCCATCGAACGGGCATGTTTCATTGGCGGTAATTCTTTCCAACTATCGGCATCAGGATCATAGGCATAGATAGTGGATAGATGTCGTTGACCATCCCAACCACCGATAAGATACAATAGGCTATCATCTGAAAGAGCCAGCCCACCGGCGACCGGAATGGGTAATGGGGCAACTGGTCGCCAGGCATTGTTCGAGGGACTGTAGGCTTCGACAACTGCCGTCGGCCGCTCATCGGCCAACCGGCCGCCGGGGACAAAAATCTCACCAAAGAGAACTGCACCGGTAGCGTCGGCGACTGCCGTCGGTTTGGTTGAAGCTGAATACCATTGGTGGCTGTCTGTCTCAAACACGTCAACCAGGTTGATCACTCCCGCTTCTACCTCTCCTCCGATGAGATACAGATCAAGGCCGATGGACGCCAGGGCCATATTGGCTCTTTCCTGTGGTAGGGGACGGTCGACAAACCAGTTGGTTTCTCCCATAGATTGGGCGATAAATGGTTCAAGCGTAGCAGTGGGTTGTCTAGCAATAGCGTTTGGAGAATCATTACCGATTATCAGGTTGCCCACAATAGCGCCTGCCAACAGGGCGATCATCAGGATTAAACCAAAGGCGATCCATCTCCAATGGATGTTCGATTGCTGTTCCTGTGCCGTAATAGATTGTTGGGCAACTTGCTGTGTTTCTTGGAGAACACTTGATCCGGATCCGGCTACCTCTTTGCCATCTTCAGACCCACTATCCGGCAGCGTCAACATGCCTTTTTGTATGGCGACCGTTGTCGCTTCGGTGCGTGAAGAAGCCCCTAACTTTGTAAAGATATTTCGTAGATGAACTTTTACCGTGTTAGGACTGATATCTAACTCTTGCGCGATCTCGCGGTTCGTCGCCCCACCAGCCAGACAATTTAGAACAGCGATTTCTCGATCACTTAACGGTTCGCCTTTTTCAGCCATATTTAGTAGACGACCTTAATTTGACGCCAACCTGGAGTCAACTATTAACGTTGGCAGGATGCCACTAATAGATTCAGTGCCCGTTATTGGAATAGTTGGTGTCGGTGTAGCCTCAAGGCATTGCCTTCGTGCTTCACCAAGTTTTCCAGAGGTGACAGGGTCATTATTTTGCCGGACAGCCTCGGCATAATACCCCTCTGCCGGACACCAATCCAGGTTTGCTGCAAATTGATCTCCAAAGGAAATAAGGGCCTCTTGTAGCTTAAGGCACGAGTCTTGGTAGAAGGGGGCGGCCGCACATAGATCGCGGAAATAGTAAACAGCAACGCTCCAATCCACGCCATAGTAGCTGATCCCCAGCAAATATAATTCAGCCCATAGCCGTTGGTCTTCGACTTCGAGAGGTAGGTCTCCCAACTTTTCGGCTTGGGCCAGGTAAAAGAGACCCAATTCCACCTGGTCGCCCGGTAAAAGAAGCTGCCCTAGGTTAATGTATGCGTTGTAAAGCATCGCATCAGTCTGTTGGCGGTTGAAATCAGGATATTGAGCCTGAAAGGCGCTTACTGCCGTCACGACCGATTTCCAATCCTCATCTTCAATAACTTGCTGTAATTCCGCAAACAACCGTGCTGGTTCTGACTCCTCTGGCCTGGGTTCTTCAACCGGGGGTGAGGTAGCTGTAGGAAAAGGGGTTAGAGTTGGGCGTGTGTTGTCGCCATTTAATGCCACCTGCCGTAATGACTCTGCCCCAGGGTAATTTGAGTCATGCTCCAATATCCAGTCCAGCCGGCGAATCGCTAGATTATAGCTACCAACCTTGATGTCCTCTTCGGCGTATGCCATTTGGCTGGCTAACTGTTCCTGGATCGCCAATTGTTCGTTTTCTGCACGTAAGGACTGCCCGCGTTGCCAGGCAAAATCGATGACCGTACCGTAGACCAGCGGAAGGATGGCGATGGCGATCAATCCAAAGCCAATGAAACGGAATAAGCGCCGGCGTCGAGGACGAGCTATGTCCAGCTGATCTACCTCATCGCTAGGTTCTGGTTCCGGTATACTTGTATCATCACCCATGGTTTAAGTGTATCTACTTTCCTTATGCCCCACCTGTACCCTCAATTTTTTTGCTTCTTGAGTATACTGTAATGGCAAAAACCACAAAATCAAACAATGAGCCTATTCGTCGTTTTTGTTATACTGATTTGTTATCATTTGGCGATAGACGGCCACGGTTTTTTCGGCTACGCTTTGTTGGGTGTAGTTGTCCAGCACTCTCTGCCTTCCCATTTTCGATAGCTTCAAGCGGAGCTCATCGTCTCTTTGTAAGGACTGCAAGCATTTACAAAGGGCATCGACGTCATCCTCAGGAAAGATTAATCCAGCTTCACTAATCACATTCGGGATCTCGCCGCTGTCTGAGCCCACAACGACAACCTCGCAGGCCATTGCCTCCACTAATATCCGGCCAAATTGCTCTTTCCAATTGGGTAAAGTTCGAGAGGATAAAACCAGGACGTCTAGTTGCCCCAGGTAAGCGGGCATTTGGTCAGAAGGAATGACGCCGTCAAAGTGGACGCGCTCGTCGATGCCCAGTTCACAAGCTAGTTGTTCCAGGCTTGACCGTTCAGGTCCGTCACCGGCGATATGCAGGCGCCAGATTCCGGGTAGTTTGGCTACCGCTTGTAACAGTAGATCCACACCTTTCTCAGGAACCAATCGACGACCGGCAGAACCAATTACAAATCCCCGGCCGCGATCCCGGCTTTCTGGTGGGCCAAATTCATCGGGTTGAACGCCGAATTGGGGGATAACTGTCAAGGGTCCCCGGTAACCTTTTTTTCTCCAGACTTCGACAGAAGCTTCATTGCCCATGATGGCATAGTTTACATTATCGAGGACTTCTTTTTCCATGAGGCTGAATGGAAACGGATATCGCTGAATGATGTTCTGCCAGGAGAAGAATAAGCTTTTCGCCTCGACGGCCTTTGCTTGGCGCACAGCTAGCCACGTTGCCAGATTATATGGTTCTTCGTCCATGTGTAAGATATGTGGTTTGATCGATCTCACCCGCTGCTTGAGCTTTGGATAATAATGTAAGTGAAACTGGCCATTGAAGTTAATGGGATCCACGAGCAATGTATAGCCGTTCACATGGTTCCGCTCCAGATGTATAGTACCGGCCGGATCTTGCCATGATGGTGGAACGATGACCGTCAGATCGATATCGTCATGCTGGGCAATCGCTTCAAGTTTGGTCTGGTACGCTCCCACCAAACAGGCTTTGGAAACCATTAAAATACGCATAATGTACGGGGAAATATTCCGTTTGTGAATATTGACACGGGATCGTATTTTGCTATACTTGCCCTGTTTTGACAACCACACATCTGGGTAGGTGGCAACAAGCTTGGAATTCTCGCCCATCCCGCTGGGGATGGGCGTTGTTGCTGTTAGCGATAATTGTTGCGGGTGGCTTGCGTTTTTGGCAACTAGACCAGCTTCCACCCGGATTGTACCGGGACGAAGCAGTCAATGGACTTGATGCTTTAGATGTGCTTACCGGCCAGCGTGCTGGCAAAAGCCTCTTTTATTTTGAGACCAATAATGGTCGCGAACCAGCCTATATCTACCTGACTGCATTGTCAGTTTTTTTATTCGGCCGCACCACCCTGGCTATTCGCCTGGCGGCGGCTGTAATCGGAACCTTAACAACCTGGTTCACCTACAAGCTGGCTAAAACCTGGTTCGGCAAGAGCATAGGACTTTTGTCGGCTTGGCTCTGGGCCATCACCATCTGGCCCATTCACTTAAGTCGTATAGGTCTTCGCCCGATCCTGTTGCCCATGTTGTTAGCCATTACATTCTGGTTGGGGACATTGGCCTACCGGCGTAGCCGGGATGGCCAACCGGCAAGCTGGATGTGGTTGTTAGCCGGGGTGGCCTTTGGGGCTAGTTTTTATACCTATCTGGCTGCCCGTTTTACGGTAATTGTGTTCGTCCTGCTCTTCATGTATCTTGTTTTAACAGGTAGGGGTAAGTCGCTTTGGCCGGGGACTGGCTGGGCCCTAGTAGGCATGGCCGTAACCCTGGCACCGCTAACCTCCTTGTTTTTACGAGAGCCTGACCTGATTATTGGAAGGGCGGGACAGGTATCCATTTTAGACCCAACCATCAATCGAGGAGATTTGATAG
>DOXE01000459.1 GCA_003519205.1 Chloroflexota bacterium | reverse complement strand
GGTAGAGAATATCGTTGCTCAGGCCTTCGCTCGCAATGCTCCGTGCATTATCCTGACAGATATATTTCCTAAAAGTGGTGCTATGACACCCGAATTGTTCTATGAGACTGCCGCTAATTGCATTGTCAACACGTTGACAGGNNTAAACTCCTGGAGAAGTACGAGCATGTTTTTGACATCCCTGAAGGGAATCCCGGTTTGCCGTTTGATCAGGTATATGATCTCGAAAAACTCAGTCCACTCCCCGAGTGGCAGGCTATATATGATCAGGTCAAGTCTGAATTGAATGAGATGGGTCTTAGAGCTATCAAGTAGGACCTTGTATTACGTTTATATCTAAATTGTACAGAGATTTGATTATTTTCAAAGATGCAAGATGGAAGGAGTAATACAGTGAATTCTAATCTTCCCGTTCGTCAGCCTGCTCTAGCCGACCAAATATACGAAATTATTTTAAGAAATATCTCTGATGGTACTTATCCTGCGGGAACCTTACTGCCATCAGAAAACCAGTTGGCCGAGCAGTTTGATGTGAGCCGACCGACAATACGAGCTGCTTTCGCTCGTTTGGTGGAACGGGGGTATGTTAAACGGCAAAGAGGTGTTGGCACTTATGTAGCTGATAGGCCCAGTATTGTTAACCCGCTATATCAGTTCATGGATGTCCATGAAAGAATTGCAGCCCGAGGCTATACACCGGGTTTCAAACAGTTGGGAACTCAACTCATTGCAGCGGATGAATATCTTGCGAAAACTCTCGATGTCCCTGAAGGAAGCAACATTCTAAACGTTCAGAAATTATTCACTGCTGACGGTAACCCAATCATCCTGTTTATAAACTTTATCCCCGAATGGGTTTACCAAGATTGCCTATCAAATGAAGAAGTTATGGAGCCTGGGGCGACCCAGCCTTTCTTTAAATTCTTTGCTGATAGATGCAATCACCGGACCAAATATCTCACTTCAGTTGTCAAGCCCGAGATAGTGAAGAACTGTGATCTTCCCGAAGAGTTCGAGTTTGATGATCCGAATACACCAATCCTTATCGTTGAAGATGTAGGGTATGACGAGGGTGATACACCGATCTTTGTATCNNCCACTATTTTTCTTTTTCCCCTCTTTGCGGAGCTTTTCAATATGTCCACTATTCTTATTAAAAACGGCTACTTAGTCTCAATGAATTCCGCTGGAAGCCAATTTTATGGAGATCTGTTAATTGAGAACAAGAAGATAAAACAGATTGCGTCAAAGATTGAAGTAATGGCTGACAAGATCGTTGATGCTACAGATATGTTGGTTCTACCTGGTTTTGTTCAATCTCACATCCATCTTTGCCAGAGTTTATTAAGGGGTCAGGCAGATGACCAGCCTCTGATGGAGTGGCTCGATACTGTTACTTCCCTTGAGTTCCGTCATACACCAGAGACATTATATGCCTCCGCAAGAATTGGCATTGCTGAGATGATCAAATCCGGTACGACTTCTGTGATCGATATGGGCACATTGCATCACCAGGATAGTGTCTTCCAGGCAATCGAAGAATCGGGCATCCGTGCTCAGGCCGGAAAAGCCATGATGGATTTGACTGAGAACCTGCCACCTCTCTTGCAGGAATCTACCGAAGATTCTCTCAAGAATAGTATCGACTTGATGCACCGTTGGCATGATAAGGCTGATGGACGCATCCGCTATGGTTTCGCGCCGCGCTGGCAATTATGGAATACGTCAGAGTTACTCCAGACGATAAAGCAGGAAGCGGATAATAATCCTGGGGTTGGAATTCATGGTCATGCCGGTGAAATCGAATACGAAGTGGAAGCCATGATCGNNATGGCTGAAACAGGTACGCACGCCTTGCATTGTCCATGTTGTAACACCAAACTTGGTTCGGGAATTGCCAAAGTTCCTGAAATGTTGGAAATGGGTATTAACGTTGCCCTTGGCTCGGATGGCGCTCCTAGCAACAATAACCTGGATATGTTTATAGAGATGCGTCTCGCCTCATTAATCCATAAATATCGACTGGGCGCTGAAGCCATGCCGGCGGAAGATGTGCTCAGAATGGCGACAATGGGTGGAGCGAAGGCCATTGGTATGGCAGATCAAATTGGCTCGTTGGAAGAAGGCAAAATCGCAGATGTCATCATTCTCGACAATGGGGGTCTATCTGCTGCCCCACTGAGGAGCTTCGAAGAAGATGATGTGGTGAAGCGGCTTGTTTCCTCTTATCAATCAGTCAGCGTTCGAACCAGTATTATTGACGGGCAAGTTGTTATGGAAAATCGTCAACTGCTCACTATGGATGAAACCAAAATTCTCCAAGATGGCCAGAAAGCATTAGCCAATCTTTGGGCAAGGAAGCACGCCGACGAGGCAAACTAAATCGAAAACTGTGTTCACAGCAACCAATATTATCTAAAAGGAAATAGATATGGAAACCATACTAAAAAGTGACAAACAAGAAGTCAAGATCGCTTATGATGCTCCTTTTGTGATCATTGGGGAGAAGATCAACCCAACCGGTCGTAAAATACTAGCTGGAAAATTGAAAGAGGGCGACTATGAATATGTCCGTAACCTGGCTATCAAGCAGGTCGAAGCTGGCGCAGATATATTGGATGTCAATGTTGGTGTTCCGGGTCTCGATGAAGCGGCTGTCCTGCCTGAAGTAGCCAGGATCGTATCGGAAACTGTCGATGTGCCCTTATGCCTGGATTCTGCNNTGCCTGTCGTCAAAGAATTCGGTGTTTCCGTGATCGGCCTGACGATGGATGATAACGGCATTCCCGACGATGCCGAAACCCGAGTTGCAATTGCTGAAAAGATCATCGAGCGGGCTGCCAAAATAGGTATTGCTGCCGAAGACATTGTGATCGATCCGCTGGTTCTTACAGTTGGCGCTGACAGCAAAGCCGCGGCAATTACCTTACAGACGATCCAGTTGCTAAAGCAGGAGTTTGGCGTCAACATCAACCTGGGAGCCAGCAATGTGTCGTTTGGTTTGCCAGATCGACACACTGTCAATCAGGCATTTCTGTCATTGGCTATGGGGATGGGAGCGACCTGCGCGATCACCGATCCGATCAAATTGACCAATACTATCCGGGCCACCGACTTGTTGATGGGACGGGATACTTACGGCACCCGCTATATCGGCTACTGGCGGGAGCATCAACCCAAGGAGACCNNCCGGAAGCAATACGGTCACGCAGCCCGCACCTGGTCGAAATTGCCGAGCGCGCCCTAGAAGAGGGGCGCGCTTTATTAGAGCCACAAACCTTATATCGCGAATTGGATGTCGAAGCATTGCGCCACGAGCGCCTGGTTTTGGAAGGTGGTTTGGTTCTCTCTGGCGGATTGGTTTC
>DOXE01000449.1 GCA_003519205.1 Chloroflexota bacterium | reverse complement strand
CAGCCTTGGTGGCTTCTAACCAGAAAAGTCGCCTTAGACGAGGAAGTAATTGATCATCACTAAATAGATCGTCGATGATTAGACCGAAGATCCTGTTTGTCTTGAGGGCAATATTGTCGAGTTTTTCCGCATAGCTGGTCTCTAAATCACCATAACCGGCAAGCTCTGTCTCGGTTGTTAGTTTGATGTCAACTGTACTATCTGCAGGGCCACTATCGAGTATATTGATGACGATGTCCTCGCCACCCTCTTCAATTACAGCAGCACCATCGTTGGCAGCTTCGGTAATGGGCGGACCAGCAGCACTTTCGGCAACGCGCTGGGTTTCAGCAGCTAGCTCGCGACGCACTGTATCGGCGCCGAAGAGCATCGCGTCCAATATCCGGTCATCTTCGGGCATGGCCAGATCTTGTTCGCTTTCTCGAACCCGATAGTGGATGGATCTTTCAGGTTTTACCATTTCATACATAGCCGACTGGCGGCAAATATGCCGGTAATTCGCACCCACCTGAGAGACGATACGATCAAGCGCTTCGTCCAGAGTGAATTCTTCACCGGGTTCAAATGGCAGCGAATAGGTGTATTCCTGGCCATAAGCGGCCCGGTTGACCCGGGCCTTCAAGTCATGGGCTTCCAGTGTTCTCTCAAGCTCGTTGGCTACGATCTCTGCCACCTCCGGCATAAAACTGGATACTGCCTCTTGCATAACCAACTCTACTTGATAGAGGATGCGCTTGATGGGCACTTCTATGCCGCTCGTGCCCCATACTAAACTGTCGAATGTAACGTCCCGGTCGTCCCAATGCTCAGTTCCATAGCTGTCAAGCAACGTCTCAACCTCTTTCTGGACTGCACCTTGGACCATGGTCTCGACCCCATTGAGGGTTGGAAGTAACATGCTCCTGAAGCGTTCATCACTATTGATGCGCTGGCTCAGATCTAAAAGGGCGTTGTGAAAAGCACGAGGTAATTCTTTGTTTTGCCGGATCAGGACATTTTCGTACCGGCGTTCTTGTAGCGTTTCCCAGCTATTAGAGAATGGTGGGTGAAGGCCACGGTTGGCCAGTTGTTTCTCATAGTAAAATCGCAGCGATTGAAGAGCATTTCGGACCCGGGTGCTTGCTTCTCGTAGCTGGCCGCGGACGCGTTGGGTCCTGATAAACTCGATCAGTTCATCTCTAAGCAGAGGGACTTCACTCAAAGTTAGTAAGGCTTCGGCCGTTTCGGAATCCAATGGGTCATCCGGGTTTACATTTCCAAGTTGATCTGAAAAGACTTTGAGAATTCTTTCTGTTTCGCTGGCAAATTCCTGGGGGGCGTTCTCGGGATCCTGTACATATAATGCAGATGGGGCCATGACCAGAAAGTAGGGGCGATTATTACCACGATCGTGATAGCGTTCCCAGTAATTTGGAGCAATATATCGTGTTACTTCCTTTACCTCGCGTTCACTTTCAGGCAAACCGGCATTGAGCCGGTCAAAAGCTTGCCTGATGTTGCCCCCGTTGATAGCAAGGAAGATCTTTGATGCTGCTTCATCTAAATCGTTGCCCGATAGGCCAAAAAGGCGATTCTCTTTGATCCAATTCACGGCTGATAGGGATTTCATTTCGTCAACTCTTTGCCGGCCGGCATCNNACATCGACGATGCGCAGGTAACCGTTCATAAGTAGATTAGGCTTGCCAGTTTGTGGTTGAAGCTTGAAGGTAGCTGATTTTATGAGACGAATCTGCCTTTTATTACTCCCTTTGAAACCATCTTCTCGAATATGGGTTAAAGCTTCTTCGTTATCCATGGTAAAGGTTTGCGAAGGTGGTGGGCCGTTCTTGAACAGATCCTTGTAGGCTTCATAGGTATTGATGCAATCGATCAGGATCTCCAAATATTCATCCTGTTCAGTTTTTGCGTCCTCGCGCCCTTCATCCACCATGGCTTTAATGGATTCCAATGCTTGTTCACGCTCACCCTCATTCGTCACGTCGAATGCGTCGATCTCGGCCAGCTGGCACATGCGACGAACTCGTTTGGCAAATTCATCCCGGCTCCAATAGTCGAAGGTTAGGGTTTCAGCCTCCCCCTCGGCCGCCTGTTCAATATAGACGATTGTTCCGGTTACCGCCGTGACTGCGCCCGTTGGTAGTAAGTTGCGCCCGAGCAAGGCATTGATCAGCGTGCTTTTTCCTACGCCGGTACCCCCGAAGAACACCAATGTATATGTTCGTTGTGCCAGGATCTTTTGTGCTTCTTCGATGCTTAGCTGGGCTTGGGGTACCGCGCGAATGAGGTAGTCGCGGCTACGATCGATTGTCTGCTGTAACTCGACCCACTGTTGTAATTGTTCTTCATTGATGTGGGGCAAAGTGGCCAGCGATTCGCGTAATTCTTCATATCTATCTGTTTTATTCTTAGGGCTCATTTCCGATATCCTTCTTTGAATATTCCTGCTCATGCTTAACAGGTACGTTCGGATGAAACTTTATCAGAACGCAGTACCCAATACGTTGTGCACCGGCAAAGGTTGCAGCACATGTTTGGCACTGGTTTAAAAACCCAGATAAACTTGCAAGTATGCATTCTATCTCAGGTGAATGTTAATTCGTTTGACCTATTCTATCACGGTCTCATTTGACTCGCTGGCAATCAAGCGTGAGAGAAATATCTTTCAGCCTTTTTTGTCTGATAGCAGCGGACGCAACGACAATGTCTGAGATACGTAATGGTGGATAAGTGAACGATTTTAATTTAATCTAGGATAGACCTATTTGGTGCATTTCTCAATTAAGTTAAGGGCTCTAGCTGGACGACTGTCCGCCGGTCGGAAAGTTGCCGTTTCATCCGCCTAAGGCTTTTTTGAAATGAACCATAAACCGAGGTTGTTATAGACGATGCGAATTATTCTTTATCTGGGTAAGGGCGGCGTTGGCAAGACGACGGTGGCTGCGGCTACTGCCCTCCGTAGTGCCGAGCTGGGAAATAAGACTTTGGTGGCGAGCACTGACATTGCCCATAGCCTGGCTGATTCGTTAGATATGCCGCTGGGCGACAAACCAATCGAAGTTGCCCAAAATCTCTGGGCCCAAGAGATCAGTGTTGTAGCCGATATTCATAATTATTGGGACACGCTCAAGAGCTTTACGTCGGGATTAATCACCATGAAGGGCGGCGTAGATCGCGTTGTTGCCGACGAGCTTTCAGCATTTCCCGGCATGGATGAGATCGTTAGTCTATTACACATCAATAAACAAGCAGTTGAGCAAAATTTCGATCGAGTGATCATTGATGCCGCTCCGACCGGCGAAACCATTCGTTTGTTGACATTGCCTGATACATTTCGCTGGTATGCAGGCCATATTGCCAGGACTGAGAAAGGTGTGGTGCGGATGTTGGCACCGTTTGCCGGTCGCTTACTTAAAACCCCGGCCGAAGTGCTAGAGGCTTTGTATAAATTAGACGAGGCAACGGCCGAATTACGGGTAACCTTGAGTGACCCTGAGATCACCAGCTACCGAGTCGTCGTCATTCCAGAAAAAATGGTGATGCGTGAGGCCGAACGGGCAGTAAGTTATCTTGGCCTCTTTAATTATCCTGTAGATAGTGTGGTGATCAATCGCGTATTGCCCGAAATGAGCGACGAAGGAGAATTTATGCGTAGTCGCCGTCAAGTTCAGAGCAAATATATTAAATTGATCCACGATAACTTCAGTCCTTTGCCACTCTGGGAGGTGCCATACTATTCCGAGGAAGTTTTTGGACTTTCGGCCCTTTCTCGCCTGGCCACGGATTGTTTTGGAGAACAAGACCCTTGCCAGATCTTTTATCGGGGCGTATTACAGGAAGTGATAGAAGGTGAAAATGGACACTATACGTTACGACTATCATTGCCTTTCGTCAAAAGCAGCGATGTTCGCTTGCGAAAACGTGGGGACGAGCTCTTTATTACTATCGGTAATTTTAAGAGAGAGATGATCCTGCCGACTGTGTTAGCTCGAATGAAGGCAGCCGGGGGTCGTTTAACAAATGGCACGCTAGAAATAGAATTCGAACCTGCCGAGAGAGCTGTCATTGCCTCCCCCTAATGTTTGCAACTTTATATTCATCATTTCGTAAAGGTCCACAGATTCCAGAAAGCGAGGTGCAAAATGTCTGAAGAATCTGTGATTAAGGCTGAAGTCAATAAAAAAGATGTAGGAACGGCAAAATTGGCCGCAGGTCTGGTTGCTGGTGGAGTTATTCTATTAGCGGCTAATCTTTTGCACATCAGTTTGATGTTCTTCCTTTGGCCAATGTTTGTGATCGGTCCTGGTTTGTTGATGTTATGGCCTGCATACCAGTCTACGCCTGGAAATCAAAGCAAACTCGCGTTCCTGGCTGTACCAGGAGCCATGATAGTAGCAACAGGCGGGTTGATAATCCTCATGAATCTGGTAAACCATCATGAGAGTTGGGCTTATGCCTGGACCCTCATTCTGGCAGCAGGCGCGGCCGGTTATGCCTATATGCACCGATTTGATGCATCCAATGAGCGAGGCGATAAAGCCTACCGATTCATCCGAGCGATGGTTATTGCTTTTATGGCGCTGGCTGTATTTTTTGAGGTGTTGGTATTTCAAAGCCTTGGAATTTGGTGGCCGGTCTTGTTGATAGGCCTGGGTCTCTATTTGTTTGTAAAGAATAAGAGGAGTGTTGTTCAATGAGTGAAGCAGAAGAAATCAAGATTGAAGAAGAAGACGTCGAAGGAGCTAATGGCGAAGAGGAAAAGATAACAACTGAAGAGCTTGTGGTCAAAGGCGAAGAAGTCGTCGAAGCGGTAAAGAAACTCATCAACGAAGCTGGGGTTCGCCGAATCGTCATCAATTACAAAGATGGCCGCACGATTCTAGAAATCCCTTTGGTTTTGGGCCTAGCCGGCATCGCGCTTTTACCCATGTGGTCCGCTCTTGCCCTGATAGCCGCCCTGGTCACCGAATGTTCGATTCTGGTGGAACGGGTTGAGAAAGAAGCTGAGGAGCCGGTAGAGGAATCAGAATCCTCGGAAAACACGGAGACTGCCGAAGCAACTGCCTAATATGGTGATTCTATGGGACGCTTCTCTCTTGAAGCGTCCCCTCTTTCAGCCTCCTGGTTCGGCCCTTCCGTAGACCACGTCGACGCCTTTGATTCGGCTGATAATCCACTCCACGATCCAGATACAGAACATAAAGAATAAATCCACGCCAATTGCCAGAGAATAGGCAAGTCCCAGATAACCAAAGACAATCGCGGCCGGACCGATGAGCGTCTCTACGAATACATCCATCAGGCCTAGGAAGTAGAGAAAGATTGCGAAAGCGACCATAATGAGGGCAAAGGCGGGCCAGGCTCTGCGGTCAGATGTGCTGGGCATCATGGCATTGCTAATGGCGAATATCAAATAAAGCCAGATTAGAAAATCGCCGGTACCGAAAAGATTACTTAATGATTTAACCAATGCATCTATATTCTCATTTTGGATGGACGACACCAATTCGGGTAAATCAAAAACGTTGATTGCGATGAGTAAGACGGCAATAGTGCCTGTTACCAATGGGGCGCTCCCGATCAGGCTTTCCCTTATCGGTCCCAACCGGCTTGATTTATAGTATTCGACGTAACCCAACTGAATCGTGCCGTCGGCTCCAGTTTTGGGCAATACCGAAAAGGAACCGGTTCTAACACCCAAGATTGTCGCCGTCAGCCAGTGACTTAATTCGTGTAGAAGCACACCGGGAAATAGAATAAGGGCATACAAGATGACAGCCCAGTTTCTTTTTCCGGTGATTAGATAAGCCACGCCATGAAGGTGCCGATGAATCCACCTTTGCAAGACCAACAAGATGGGTATCGTGATGGCGACCCATATGAAGGGCATGAGCGTGCTACTCATTTTGTCGAAAGCCACAGGATGCGGGAAACGTGACGAGAGAGAATTACGTTTTAAGCATCACGTTTCCCTAGGAATCCTCTAGAGATCCCCCAAAAACACATTTTTGATGGTTTCCAGGCTGTTACAGGCTAATACTGGCCGTGGCCTTAACCATCTCGACGAAACCAGGTTTCAGACTTGCCCCACCGACTAATGCACCGTCTATGTCCGGATGGCTCATAAAATCGGCGATGTTGTCTGGATTTGCACTACCGCCATACTGGACCCGAATCTTTTGTGAGACCTCTTCGCCGAAAATATCGGCTATCGCCCCGCGAACGGTGAGGCCGATGATACGGCCTGCATCGGCCGGGCTGGCAGATTTCCCGGTGCCAATTGCCCAAATTGGTTCGTAAGCGATGATACATGTCGCAGCTTGTTCCGGGGGGATTCCGTTAAAGGCAGCTTTTACCTGGCTGCTGACGAAATCATGGGTCAAGCCAGCTTCATTTTGTTCCAGGCTTTCACCAACACAGATGATTGGTATCAAATCATGAGCCAGTAAAGTTTTGGCTTTTTTATTAACCGATTCATCGGTCTCATTGAAATATGCCCGGCGTTCTGAATGGCCAATAATCACGAACTGGCAAAATGGTTTCAACATCCCGGCCGAACACTCACCGGTGAAGGCACCTTTCTCCTCGAAGTGAACGTTTTGGGCACCTACCCCTATTCGAGTGCCCTTNNATATCCTTGGAAAGCCGGATGGCCCCCAAGTCGTCAATAGCTCCGGGGCGGACAAGAATTCGAATTTCTCGGCCTGCCTGCAAGGCATAAGCACTTTCAACACCTTCAAAGGAATTGGCGATATCTTCTAAGGTGCGCACGCGTTTGATATAATTTTCTAAGCTCTCGCGCCGGGCACCGGGCCGGGCACCAGAAATGGCATCAGCCGCCTCCACGATGATGGCCTCAACCGTTTCCTGTTCTTCCTCATGATGATGCGAGGCGATAGCATTCACGACTTTATCAGGAACTTTGAATCGTTTAGCGAACTCAGCGCCCAACATCGCATGGGTTCCTTCCTGCTCGTGATCCATTGCCTTCCCCAAATCGTGTAACAGGGCTCCCATTTTGGCTGCGTTAACATCGGCATTGAGTTCTGCCGCCAATACAGCCGCGATCTTGGCCGCTTCAACTGCATGATGCAATTGGTTTTGGCCATAAGACGTACGAAATTTCAACCGGCCGAGCATCTTGATGATTTCTGGATGCAAACCATGGACATTTGCTTCGTAAGCGGCTTCTTCCCCAGCCAATTTTATCTGGCGCTCTACCTCGTCTTGAGAATCAGACATGATTTTTTCAATACGGGCCGGGTGAATGCGGCCGTCGGTAATCAGGCGGGTCATCGCTAACCTGGCAACCTCTCGTCGTACAGAATCGAAACTGGAAATGGTTACCGCCTCTGGCGTGTCATCGACGACAACGTCGACGCCAGCAGCCATTTCAAAAGCGCGAATATTTCGACCATTGCGCCCGATAATGCGACCTTTCATATCGTCATTGGGGAGTGGCACGACCGAAACAGTCACATCTGCTACATGGTCGCTGGCAACCCTCTGGATGGCCAAAGCTATTAATTCTCGGGCCTTCTCTTCGGCCGTTTCCTTCGCTTCATCTTCGATCTCTCGCATGATACGAGCCATGTCCTGGCGTGCTTCATCTTCTACCGCCTCTAGTAACAGTTCTTTGGCTTCCTCGGTTGTCATAGAAGCGATGCGTTGTAATTCAGCCTGACGTTCCTTTTCCACCGTATCCAGCATATTTTGGCGCTTATCCAGGCGACTTTGCCGTTTATTCAATATCTGATCCCGCTGCTCTAATCGCTGAGATTGCTTGTCCAAACTTGCCTGCCGGCTGTCCAAACGTTCTTCTGCTCTGGCCAAGTCACTGTATCTTTGTTTGACAACTCTTTCGGCTTCCAAGCGGGTGGCTTTTGCTTCCTCTTGTGATGTGGTGATGATCGTTTGTGCTTCTCGCTCTGCGGCTTGTCTTGACTCTTCTGTAGCTCGTTCAAGTTTAGCGTACTCAGCTTCAGTTCGTGGTTTCAAGATCAGCCACATGACGATGGCAATGGCCACGCCACCTATTACAAGGCCGGCGATCACCCCTATTAGTAATTGCGTCATGTCTAATCTCTCCTATTAGAGACCCTATATCACTCTCGTTAGTTGTCGTGGCTAGTGGAAGACCAGAATTCCTGTGTAACACTCCTCGCGATCTCATAACTAAATCCTCGACGCTTTAGATAGTTACCCAATTTCTCATAGAATTGTTCTTCTGGTAGCTCTCGCCAGAGTTTAGCTTTTTTTCGAGCGGCTTTTTTTGCAGATACTGTTTCATCCACTTCAGCCACAACCATATCGACGATCTGTCTATCAATGCCCTTCTGATACAATTCATATCGCAAAGCTCTTCGACCTCGCGGTTTGAATGTTTCGCGCTGTTCAACCCAATAACGGGCAAATGCCATGTCGTCTATCAGCTCTAATTCAGACAGGCGATCGATCACCTGATCAACGGTGGTTTCTTTGTATCCTTTATTGACAAGCTGTCTTTTCAACTCGGCAATACTTCTAGGCCGGTAACTGAGGTAGCGATAGGCACTCGCCTTGGCTCGTTCTACCTCGTCCGCAGCTTTTAGAGCCTCTACTTCGTCTGGTTTCAAGACCTGGCCGATTCTCAGATTGGCGGCCGTCATCAGAGAGAGACCAAAGGCGAATTCTCCGTCGAGATATACGTTCATCCGCTCTTTGTCCTTCTTTTGTGGCGTCAAGCCAGTTATCGTCAATTCTTCAACCAAAACAATTCAATCTTTACCAAATATAGAAAAAGCCGTGGCTTAGATCCACGGCTACCGCTTAATCGATCTGACCATTATCTAGCAGGAACTCGCCCCGCTTGTGGACAGATCTGGTTCATCAGTTGTCTGCAAAACGAATCAGGCCCGGATGTAACCTACCAAATTCTATCGATGGCCCATCATTTTGATGAAAGATTGCATGATGCTTTCACCAAGCCAACCAGGCCTTGAGCCGTTCAATTAACCTAAGTTCTCGTCTTTATTATGAGCCGAGACTCTAACGTACAATGCAGTTTTTGCCGATCAACCAACCACGCGTTGCCAATTTAGCAAAATTACACGTGGCTACTGTAATAGCCGTTGGCTAACTCATCGTCAAATTTCAGATCATCGCAGCTTCGAGATCTTGAGACAATGCCAACGGCGGAAGACCTGCCTCAATTCGAACTTTATTCTCAATTTCGAAAACCAGTGTTGGGTCTTCGGCCAAAAAAGCCTTGGCGTTCTCTCGCCCCTGGCCAAGAAGTGTCTCCCCATATCGGAAATATGCGCCTCGTTTGTCAACGATGGCATACTCGACAGCTAAATCTAACACATCCCCGGTTCTGGAGATGCCACTGTTGTACATGATGTCGAATTCACATTCAGTAAAGGGTGGGGCAACTTTGTTCTTCTTGACCTTTACCCTGGTCCGGTTGCCGATGACTTCGCCGCTGTCTTTGATGCTCTGAATCCGCCGCATATCCAGCCGGACAGAGGCGTAGAACTTCAGGGCATTGCCACCGCTGGTCGTCTCCGGNNTCGGCTCTGGGCACCAGGGCGGCGACAGAGTCGATGACCACCACGTCCATGGTGCCGGAGCGGATGAGGGCTTCGGCGATCTCCAAAGCCTGTTCGCCGGTATCGGGTTGGGACACGTAGAGATTGTCCACATCCACGCCACAGCGGGCGGCGTAAGTCGGGTCCAGAGCGTGTTCCATGTCCACGAAGGCGCAGATGCCACCTAGAGCCTGAGCTTCGGCGATGACGTGCTGGGCTAGCGTTGTCTTGCCGGAAGATTCTGGGCCGTAGATTTCGATAACCCGTCCCCGGGGTAAACCGCCTACCCCGAGTGCAATATCGAGCGAAAGCGAGCCGGTAGGAATCGACTCAACTTGAAGGTGACTGGCGTCACCCATCCGCATGATAGCGCCCTCTCCAAACCGTTTCTGAATTCCGGCTATTGCTGATTCTAGGGCACGGTCTCGACCTTGCTTGTCCATAAAATCTCGTGCTACGATTAAACCTTACTTAATATAAAGATTGCGTAGTGTACAATAGCGTTATGGAAATAGCAAGATCGAGCGAACTGTCAGTTAGGCCAGCTACGGATGACGATAAAGGTGCTATTTATCGCCTGCTTCAGATAGCACCCTACCATCATATCCATGTCGATTGGCATGTTCCGGTCGATTGGCTGGGTACACCTGGATTTGTCGTATCCGAGATCTCAGAAAGTGGGGGAGAGCGAGCGGTTATCGCTTGCCTAGCGGCTGCTGCAGATCCACCTCCAGCAGCCTGGGTCCGTGTGGCTGCCATACAAAGCGGACAACAACCACAGTCCCTTTTAAAACTCATGTTACAGCAGGTAGTACCTTATCTCCGTGATTCCGGCATACGAGAGCTTGGGTGGTTTCCGGTCCGGCTTTGGCCGGAACAATGGATCATGAATCTAGGTTTTAGGCAGGTGAACCGGATTGTTACATTTTTTAAAGAAGGAACAGAGATTCCGTCTTTGCCTGATAATGGCATCGAGATAAGAAATGCCGAGGTGACGGATATGTCAGAGTTAGCGGCTCTCGAAGAGGAGGCTTTTCATCCGCTTTGGCGCCACAGCGCCCAAGGATTGCGATTGGCTTTCTGGCAGTCGCAGAGTTTTAAGCTGGCTGAAATTGGTGGGCGGATTGTTGGCTTTTATTACAGCGTAGAAGGCATAAACCGGGAAAGCGCCCATCTCGTTCGTATCACTGTAGCGAGAGGTTTACAGAATCAAGGCATTGGCAGTGCGCTGATGGCTTCTGCCTTGGACAGTTTCCGTCGAAGGGGAGTCCGGCAAGTGACTTTAAATACTCAGGTTGACAACGTTTCATCACATCGACTTTATCAAAGATTTGGCTTCCGTCGTATGGAAGACGAATTACCGGTATGGGCATTGGAATTGTAATGTGGAGAGGTTAGCCTGAAATTGAGGGTGGAATGATCGCACAACTTGGGTCACCAACGGCCGGATTCAAACTATCCTGCGACCAACCGGCCGGGTTGTTCTGAATATAGTTGCGCAATGAAGGTAAAGCCTTTTTTTGGTGAACGCGATGAGCGTGAAAGCTAGGCTGCCAAAATGGGGCGTCAGGCATATCATAAAGTCGCTGGGCCCGGTCAGTCATGGCTGCTTTGAATACTTGGACAACATCTTCAGCTGAGGTAATTTCCACCCTCGTGTTATCGGTAGAGTAGGGGGGACTATCATTATTTTCTGAGACCGGATCTCCGGCCGGATCCCCGGCCGAAAGCCAGAAAATGGCGTGGAAATGATTAGGCATGACGACGTAAGCATCCAATTCAATGTTCTGGATGGTCGCGGCCGTTCGTAACCATTCCTCTTCAACNNGTACAAATGGTGAGGAAGTAGGGTTCTGCCTTCATAAGAGAAGAATCAGAGTCGCCAATCACTGGTTGCTTATCGATTAATGACGTCATAAGCATCAATTATAACCACAAATCCAATTATTTATTCCAATTGCAGAGAATTTGTTAATAGTCCGGCAGTCAAAATAATCCTGGCCAGTGAAATCAGGGTCTGGCGCGATTGCGCTTTCAGTAGCTAGGATAGGATTTGAACATATGACCTCTGGGTCATGAGCCCGACGAGCTGCTACTGCGTCCTGCGTTTTCCAGGCTACTCCTTTTTCTCAAACCCGAAGTTCGGCCGCCTAGGAGTGGTCAGCCTTTCTTCTGCCATTGTTGAATTCTCCAACATTGCTACTTCAGTATTACGATCACCTTCTATCAAATTCTCAATGTCGTCTTTGAATACTCTAGCCAACAGGCACATACAAACTCGTTACTTTTGACACATGACAGGGGAAGGGAACGTCTACTATTATGATTGTGTGCCTTTTACCGCAGGGTCTTGTTTACCTAAGCATTGAGGTATGTTGTCGAGGGTGAATGTAATCAACAAGGAATGAAAATATCAGGAGAAATGAGTGTTGAAATAACAATAGAGTAAGCAAAGCAGAAATATGGATCGAGGAGAATAAAATGATTCAAATTACTTTAAAATCAACAGAGAAACCATCAGAAACGGCGGTAACCGAGAAAACCTCCCGCCTTTTCTTCATCGATCACCTGCGCGCTGCTCTGGTTACTCTCGTTGTGCTGCACCATGTGGCCGTCGTCTATTCAGCGAGTGCAGCGTTCTGGTACTTCGATCCCCCGAAAAGCGCGGAGACTCTTGGAGGATTGGTACTGGGTGTTTTCTTGCTCTTTAACCAAGCCTGGTTCATGGGCGCCCTTTTCTTAATAGCGGGCTATTTCACGCCAGGATCATTTGAACGCAAGGGGCCGGGTTCTTTCGTCAAGGACCGATTGATTCGTCTGGGCATTCCTCTACTCATATTCTATTTCGTACTCAGCCCGCTCTCAGCCATTGGTATTTGGTTGGAGCCAGCTCCCCAGTTAGAGGGACCGCTTACCTGGCAGAGCTACTGGCAAACATATCCCTATCTCCTTGATCTTGGGGTTGCCTGGTTCCTGGCACTGTTGCTCATTTTCACCTTTGGTTATGTTATATGGCGTAATCTGACAAGGAACAGGACACCATCCTCGACGAGCGAATCTTCACCGCCCAGCTATCTAGGCATTGTCATCTTCATCGTGGTGTTGGCACTGATAAGTTACCTGGTCCGAATCATTATCCCGTTAGGCAGAACTGTGCTTGACTTTCCAACGCTGGCCTACCTCCCACAGTACCTCAGTTTCTTCATCGTAGGTACCATCGCCTACCGCCGGGACTGGTTCCGAACTATACCCGGCTCTATGGGCGGCGTCGGTTTTGTGACCGCGATTTTGGCTTCACTCATCTTGTTCCCGCTGGCATTCATGAGTGTATTTCGCGGCGAATTCTATTTTCTGGGTAACGGTACCTGGCAATCTGCTGCATATGTGCTCTGGGACTCCATCTTCGCCGTCGGTATGTGCCTGGCTGCGATCACATTCTTCCGCCGCTATTTCAATGGTGATAGTAAGTTCGGCAGGTTCCTGTCTCAACAAAGCTATGCTGTCTACCTTATCCATGTTCCAATCATTATTTTTCTTGCGTATGCGCTACGGGGAATCGATAATGGGGGAATCCATTTTGGTCCCATACTTTTGTTCAGCATAGCGGCGATCATCGTGGTTCCGATCTGCTTTGTCGTCGCCTGGGCAATTCGCAAAATACCTGGCGTGTCGAGGGTCATCTAAACAAAATAATTATGAGAGGGAAAAGTAAGATTTCACTAATCTTTTAATAGTCAAGAAGGAGAAGATACGATGACTACCACAGAAAAAATGAACTCAATGAAGCATCATCGCGTCGTCGTATCGCGGCATGGTGGGCCAGACGTCCTACGGGTGGTGGAGGAGGATATCCCCGAACCCCAGGCCGGCGAGGTTAGGGTGAAGGTCCTGGCCGCTGGGGTCTCCGCCTACGATCTTATGTTCCGACGCTCAGGATTTCTCCCCGGAACTCCAAAAGTACCATTCACATTGGGTGAAGATATTGTCGGCGTGGTGGACAAGCTGGGAGAGAATGTTTCGACTTTCGAAATTGGCCAAATGATCGCCGGCGCGACCTGGGCAATTGGTTTCGGTGGCGGTTATTCGGAGTACATTTGCCTTCCTGTCAGCGAGTTGGTGCCTGTCCCCGCAGATGTAGACCCTGTTGAAGCTGTCTGCGTGGTGGTCAACTACCTCACCGCGTACATGGCCATGCACCGCACCGCCCAAGTGCAAAGTGGTGAGCGCGTCCTCATCCAAGGCGCTGCGGGGGGCACGGGAACTGCTTTACTCGAGCTTGGCAAGCTGGCCGAACTGGAGATGTATGGCACCGCCTCCAAGCGCAACCACGATCTTGTTTCCTCACTTGGCGCCACACCGATCGACTACCGTACAGAAGATGTTGTCAAGCGTATCCATAGTCTGACCGGTGATGGTGTGGATGTTGTGTTTGACCCCATCGGAGGTGCGAGGCAGCTATGGCGTTCGTATAAAGCCTTGAATAAAGGCGGGTGCTTGGTATGGTTTGGAGTAGCCGCGACAAAGAAAGGTGTATTGATGGTTATTCCCTTCACCCTGCTGACAGTGTTTCTGATGAAACTCATTCCAGATGGTAAGCAAACGCCTCTTGCCCCTGATCTCTCGGAGGATAATGCCTGGTACCGAGAAACCCTGATAGCGCTTCTCAACTTGCTGGCAGAGGGCAAGATCAAACCAGTCGTGGCGGAGCGCATCCCATTGAGCGAGGCTGCCCGTGCTCACGAGCTGCTCGAGCG
>DOXE01000302.1 GCA_003519205.1 Chloroflexota bacterium | reverse complement strand
AATATTGAGCCTTGATTTTTGCGAACTACGGCATAAAGGAAAAATAAAGTCCCATACCCTCTGTAATACCAACAAAAGGGCGCTACGGGCAAATTTGGGCGGTTTGAGAGGATGCGAGATTCTATTTAAGAGCTGCAGATTCGGGCAACATGTCAACCGCGGTTGACACTCTCATCATCCGCTTGCAACGCCGTCAGGAGCGATGCCACGTCTTGCTGGATCAACGTCAATAAGCGTACGATCTCTCGCCGCTCGACCGGGCTCAGACCTTGTCGCTGGATGCGGGCCAGGTGTCCCCGGATCCAATCCAGGCGATCGACGCTAGTCGGCCGGGTCTGCCGGGCCGGCAGCACCGATCCCTCGGTCCATGGTTGGGTACGTAGAGGTGCCAGCAAGGCGTCCAGCTCGTCATGCATGGCCGGATCAGAACGATCCTCGAATGAAGTTTCGAGTTCTGGTTCAAATGATGTTGCTGGCAGGGGGTGCCGCACCTCGTGGATGGCCTGCGAGACAGTTTTTGCTGGCTCCTCTTTTAGGTATTGGACGACGGATTTTATCTCGTCCGGTTTCAGATCTTGCTGGTACCGAGCTCGATGCAGATCTCGCTGCTGCCTCGGCCGCAGTCCCTGGTAGACGCGGGTTTCTCTTTCGCTTAGTTTGCCAATCCGAATATCTTCTTTGATGGAATTAGGTAGATCAAGCAAGCGAATGAGTTGGTGTATCCGCTGGCGGGACATGCCCAGGCGTTGGCCGACCTTAGCCCAGGTGATCGTCTTGGACCAGGGGGAAGATTCTACCTGAAGGTTTCCTTCAGCGTTCAAGGCATCTAATTCAGCCTGCATCAAATCCCGCATGCGTAAAAGGCCGCCCGCTCGATCCACGTCGTTCAGATCCTCTCTTTGAATATTCTCCACCAATTGGCGAACCAGCCGGGTGATGGTGTCATAATCCGTACGGCGGACCACAGCCGGAATTGTTTCCAACCCAGCCATTTGGGCAGCCCGCCAACGCCGCTCGCCGTGAACAATCCTATATTGTTCATTTCCCAATTTTGCAACTTCGATCGGTTGAATGACGCCGTTTTGCTTGATGCTGTCACTGAGTTCCCGCAAGCTCTCTTGCGGGAAAGTTCGCCGTGGCTGGCCTGAATCAGGGATGATGGCATCCAGGCGAACAGAAAGGAGCTGTAAACCCGAAGCTTGCTCTATATCCTCCTCCGCGGAGAAAAGTTTTTGAAGGTCACCCGTTCTGGGCTCGACAGCTTGCGCCAGATTCACCTTAGGTCTTTTTTTAGCCATAGGCGACCACCTCCTCCCTCGTATTGCGAGCCACTTCGCTGGCTATTTGCCTGTAGGCTTCAGCGCCAGGATTTTTTGGATCATAAGCCAGGATACTTTTCCCGGCGACAGCGCTTTCGCCAAACCGAACAGAGCGCTTGACGATCGCTTCGAAGATATGCTGTCCAGACCCAAACTGGTGTTCGATAGCCGCCAAGACATCTTTGGTCAGGATGGTTCGTGTGTCGGCCATCGTCAGCAGAATGCCTTCAACATGGAGCGTGGGGTTTAATCTCTTCTGGCGAATGGTTTCGATGGTCGAGAGGACCATGGAAGCGCCACGGGCAGCCAGATATTCTGTTTGAATTGGGATAATCACGCTGTCGGCCGCAGTGAGCGCATTGATAACCAGTAAGTTCAACGACGGGCTACAATCGATGAGGATAAAATCATAATCGGCTTTGATTTCCTCGAGGACTGTTGTCAAAACCCTTTCCCGGCTAAGCGCATTCATCAAAGTAATCTCGATGATACTCAGCTCTGGTTGGGACGGAAGTAAATCAAACCCTTCTTCGGATCCATGAACGGCGCCATGAATATCCCACGATAAGCCGTCGAGTTCCGCTTTGAGCACATTGTATATCGTGGGTGAAACGCCTTCGGGATCAAAGCCAGCATGTTGGGTCAGGTTACCCTGGGGATCCAGATCCACAGCCAACACGCGGTAATCCATAGCCGCCAATCCGGCCGCCAAATTGATGGTCGTCGTCGTCTTCCCAACACCACCTTTTTGCATGGCAATAGCAATTGTTCGCGCCATGAAACTCTCCCGTTTCAAGAAGCATTATTTTGGAAGCCAGTCGCAAATGTTTAGCAACCAACCACCCAAAAAACATAGCATGAACTCACTGGACCGTCAAAGAAGTGTCAACCGCGGTTGACACTTNNTATAATATGACGCAGTGTGTTATGAATATGAGCAAACACAGGAACAACAGTGCCCCGGGAGCCGATGGCAGTCAAACTTACGATTATGTCATCATTGGCTCTGGTTTTGGGGGAAGCGTGTCGGCCATGCGCCTTTCGGAGAAGGGTTACCGGGTACTCGTCCTCGAGCGAGGCAAACGATTTAATGCCCAGGACTTCCCAAAGACAAATTGGAATGTCTTCAAGTTTTTATGGATGCCGGGATTACGCTGTTTTGGCATTCAGGGATTGGTTTTCTTCGACGACATGTGGGTCCTTAATGGCAGTGGCGTTGGCGGTGGCAGCCTGGTTTATGCTTGCACGTTAATTAAGCCGAGTAAAGCCTTTTTCGAAGCAGATGAATGGGCTG
>DOXE01000464.1 GCA_003519205.1 Chloroflexota bacterium | reverse complement strand
CTGGTGCCCATCATCCAGCCGCCGGTCATGCGCTTGATGACGACCGACAAGGAAAGGAAAGTGCGGATGCCCTACACTCAGCGCAAGGTTTCCAGAACCGCCCGCATCCTCTTCCCCATAATCGTCACGCTAGTGATATCGCTGCTCTCTCCACAAGCTTCACCACTTATTGCAACCCTGATGCTAGGTAACTTGTTGCGCGAGTCCAGAGTCGTGGACCGCTTAAGTGATGCGGCGCAAAATGAAATCACCAATGTTACAACCCTTTTCCTGGGACTGGCCATAGGTGGAACCATGAATGGCAACACGTTCATTCGGGTCGAAACGCTCTATATTTTGGCGATTGGCTTATTCGCTTTTGTGATGGACACCTTTGGCGGTGTGCTGTTTGGCAAGTTAATGTACGTGCTCTCGGGCAAGAAATTCAACCCGTTAATCGGCGCGGCCGGAATCAGCGCTTTTCCCATGTCTGCTCGCATTGTACAACGCGTCGGTCAAGAGTATGACTACGATAACTACTTGTTGATGCATGCGATGGGCGCTAACACGGCCGGACAGTTAGGTAGTGTGATTGCCGGTGGTGTATTGTTGGCGTTGGTCACCCAATTAGTGTAAAGGAAATATGTGGGGAGAGGTGTTATTCGCCCAGATACTGGCTTGGGGCAAATCTTCGTCGACAGCCAATGCTCTGGTCTGATGCCGCTGAGGGCTTACTTCTCCTGAAAGGCTCCTCCACCGGCACTCGAGACTCGAACTGAAGACCAGAGAGAAATAGCCCAGCAATGCTGGGTAATTCTCAAGCATTTTAATCAGGCACCCCAGGAGGGACTCGAACCCCCAACCTACGGATTAGAAGTCCGGCGCTCTATCCTTTGAGCTACTGGGGCTGGGTGATGGATTATTGTGAATGATAAATTGTTATTTGATATTCTAGTCGGTCCCTAGTGGAGCGTCAATGTAACCGGGGACCAGGGATTGGGGAACGGGGAACGATGACTTTTTGAAATGCTAGTCGGGGGATAACCTTTTTCTATCTAACAACTGGGCCAGACGGCCGTTTTCGATTTGCTTAAGAAGCGTATCCAAGTCAGGGAGAATTTCATCGGCCGTCACTCGCACGACCCAGTTATGTTTTAAGGGAGTCACGACGATGATGTACTTGTTGGCGTTGAAGGCCGTCCACATCTCAATGGCAGTTCCCATACTAGCCTGGGGCAGGTAGGCGATCAAGACATCTGCCTCACCTGCCAGGTCCGCCATCGACACAAATGTATCGCGTACCTTTTCTAAGCCATAGTTGATGCTGTCAGGATGCAGGCCATAGGGATCGGTGATTTTGACTCCTGGAACGTGAACCTGTAGCGCCTGTGTGATCCTGCTGCGGTAATCCTGAGCATCGATCAAATGATCTTCCCGCGAACCTTGCATCAAGCCAGCGATAAAAACGTGCATCATTTCACCCCCCGGCCGAAGGTGGAAATAGTCGAACCTCATCCCCATCTTGCAACAGTCTATCCTCTCCAGCCGCTTCTCCATTAATGGCAACGGCACTAAAAGAACCAGCTTGAATGCCCAGATGGTCCGCCAGCTTGGCTACTGTTGCCCCTTTTTGGAGATCGAGCTCGAAGGAATGGTGCGCTTCTCCAGGGGCTCCAGCCGGCCTGTGTTTACGGAGTACTCCATATAGTTTAACCGTCACCTTTATCTTAGATTTCACCGATCACCATTACAGGAATAGTTCAATCCGGCTATTAGACTTGGGTAAAGTTGGAGAGAAGCAACTCGACGAGATAAAAGACCATAAAACCGCCAGATTACTTACGATACAAGACTACGTCGTCAGGTCGTGCAGCCAGCGGTTTTTTTACTCATCGCCGTTGAAAATAGGCCGGATGCCTTGATAGATGCGAGTTCCGGAGATGGTTTTCAACACAGTAACCGGATCACGTTCTACTCGTTCGGCCAATTCCTGGGCCGACATGGGTTTGTTCGCATTGGCCAACAGGACATAGAAAACTGCATCCACCAATGAAGAATGTTTGACGAAATCATCCGGTAGTTGGCTGAAATATGTTTGCATGGCGAATTGGAAACTATCCACTTGCCGGACCTCGGCCGTATCAGGATCGACCAGGTCGACGTTCTCCACACCCAGTTCCATCGAGCTATCGTCACCAATTTCAAGGCGGCTGAAAAGATAGGTCTTCAGATCCAAGTCTGATTGCTCCCACCAGCCGAAATCAATGTGGAATTTGGTGTCCAGGGTTGGGCGCTTCAACTGCGCTGCACTAATCTTTGGGCGTGGTCTACTCACCTTACTCCTCTCGTTTCACCTATCCAATCGTTTAATCGCAAATTCGGCGTAAAACTATCTGGCCCGTCGCTTATCATAATGCCAGTAATGGTCACCCACCGGTTGAAAAGCCGGGTGCTTGATCAGTTCGGCAAATAACGGGCCTGGCGATACACGGCGCACCATATTGACCGCACTATAAAGGGTCTTGGTATGCACGGTCTCTTGTGGATTCAATTTGGCCAGGCTGGGAAATAAACTAATCAATAAAGAAGCCAACGAGCGCTGTTCTGACTCATACTTGCGAGCCAGAGCATCCACGGCGGCCACAAAATCTGTCCCGACGATCAACAAGTCGTCATATCCACAACCAACACTTCGACGCTCTAGTTCAAAGTTCAGTTGGTTATCTTCCACGCTGGCTAACCGCACCCATTCGCGCTGTGGCTTGCGCCGGTCATAATCCAGCAAAACAACACCTGTTTCCGGGCCTGGTTTTAGGGTGATAAAGCCACCCACCGGGATATTGTTTTCTTCATACCATTTACTCAAGCCATAGATGTAACGGTGCTCTTGGACCACCCAGGCAACTATCTCTTTCTCAGATCCTTCATCCACAAGGATGATCCGTTGCCTCGGTGAAGTACCAGTTGGGAACAGGGGACGTGTACGAGAACTCAAAGGCAATGTGCCGGCCCAGCGGTGAGGATAAGTCAACGATAAAATAGTTGGTTGGGCTGATTGAACCGGTTCCAACTCCGACCATTCATCGTCAAGCTCTCTTTCCAACAAAAGCAGTTGTGGGCTCAGGATCGCCCGATCATAAGAAATTGGCTTATGGCGTAAACGCTCGGGCACGACGCGGACAGCTTCCGGCTCTAAGCGGCGTAAGAACCAGCTTGCCTGGCCCGGCACGCCAACTTCGTCGAAGCGATCATCTTCTGTCATCGCGTAGTTAAGGGAGAACAAGCGCACCTTTTGATCCAGTCCTTCATCCATGTCCAGGTGAACGATGACCTCTTCCGGGGATAAGGGACCACCCTCATTTACCTCTAAAACAGCCTCGGCCAGGTGTAAATGACCAACGTTTACTTCCGCCATTAAAGCCCGCACGAACCATTGATCGCCCAGTCGAACGAACTCATCACGGGCTACCAGAGCTTCGGTCAGCTTATCGGCCACGAGCGATCCGAAGCGTTCATTGAGTTCTTCCGGATCCACATCCGCCAGGGGATCGAACCCGTCGCCATTCTCAATATTTAGCTTATGCTCGCCAGGAAGCCCAGAGGCAAATTCCCGGGTCTTTTTATCCATCTCCACGGCGATCACATTGTAATGGCCGTATCGTGGATCATATCCTTCGCGAATTGAATTCACCGTACCATGAGCATATTTCAGAGCTGGGAAGACGAGTTTGTCCCCCACTTTGTGTTCATCCTTCGGCTGGTAAACTGAACGACCTTTTAACAGTTTCTTAATTCGATTTCTTTCTTCAGCTACTCGATGGCTGATGATCACTAAGGCAATCTGGTCGGCCGTTTGTGGCCGTTCAACTTCTAAAAAATGATTGTATAATTGCTCGATATCCGAGGCTGTGATAACAAATTCATTCACCCAGTACTCATAGGTCTGGGTCTGGGGCTGATTCACGACTTTCTCCTATCAAGACAGACAGATACCTAGCCTGATTGTGGCGATTTTCTCTTGGACTGCTATTGGTTATCTATCTGTTTGAAATCTGCCAAAAATTTCGTCCTGGGAACACCAAATTGGGGTCTGGCCACAATCCGACATTATACCAAGCGGTACCGGTGCTGCAAAAATGCTTGCACCGGTTATTGGTTGGTCTAAACACAAAACCAAAGCAGAGAGGAATATATGGCTATCGCCAACCTATATCGTACATGCCTCCGTGGATTTCAACAGCTACGCCGCAAGAACGGGTTACTAGAGCTCGAAACATGGCCTGGCTCATGACAGGCCTTTTCATGGATTGAAGTGTCCATCTGAATCGGGGGAATTCCAAGGCATTAGTTCTGAGTACAAACATCGTGCCTTATTTGCTTATGTCCGTAGCTTGATCCCAGAGGAAGCGACCGTCTTGGTGGCCGGCGACAGCGAGATTGGCGGCGTCTCCGTCCTGCAACTGCTAAACCAGTGAGGCTGGGGCTATGCTTTACATCAGAAAGGTCGCCATCACCTTTAGCCAGGAGATCAAGAAAGCTGGCTGGGATTCCCCCAAAAAAGTGGTACTCAGGCTATCAAGAATGGCAAGCGCCGTCTAGGTAACCGCAATGACCGACGCGACCTGA
>DOXE01000289.1 GCA_003519205.1 Chloroflexota bacterium | reverse complement strand
TTGGCCACTGTTCAAAGGCCGACCGTCGCCCAGGCAGTTTTGAGGCAGCCAGACTCCAATCGCCGATATTAGGTGCGGCAATTAACCAGTTTAGAAGCTCCGCTGCCAGGGTTTGGCGGGCAGGATCAGGTGTGCTAATAGCCCAAATCCAGCCTTTCACCAGTGGAGTGAGTGGCGCTTCGATACCAGGGAGTTTTGCAAAATCACTCTCAATACCGGAATTTCGTTCGACCTGATATTGGCTTTCAACAGTTTGAACACTAGCCGCCTCGCCATTAATGTACGCTTGCCATGTCTCATTTAGCGAAGTCAGGTTGCTGGTTTGGCTCGGTAGAAAGCCTTGATCTCGACCCTGGCTAAAGAAGGTAAGTGCTGTAGCCAGAGGTTCAACTTCTAATGCTGGCTGGCCTGGCTCACTAAGGATATTACCGCCGGCCGAAAAGTAAAGCTGAAGAGCCAATTCAGCTCCAGATGGACCGGCGGCCGGAAAGAAAAAGTTTGCTTGTTCCCGGTCCGCATACACGTCCCAAGTAATTGGTATGGTATCGGTGAAAACATTGGGATTGTAGGCCATGTGACCTATATTGGATAAGGCAAATGGATAGCCATAGATTTGTCCATCGATCTGCGACAATTCATTTGCGGCTGGAAACAGATCGGTTATATCTTCTGGCGAAACATAATCCTGCAGAGGATAAATAAGCTCCTCGGCCGCCGCTGTGGATAGGGAATCGGCGGGAAGGAGAATAAGATCAGGCAAGATAGATGGAGCTACTTCACGGCCGCTTCGCAAGTAGCTCAGTGTATCACCCTGGCCTGACGGAGCCTTACTTTCAATATTCAGCGTTACGTTTGGATGGTTTGTTTCAAAAGCAGCTAATTGTTCTGCCAGGATAGTGCCACCTGGACTATCAGCTTGAGTAGAAATCTCGGTTAAAAACCAAATATTCAACGATTGCTGGCTAGCAGGGATGGCTGGCTCCGTCGCTGGTAATGTTGCCTCTATTGTCGGGGTTATCACCGCGGTAGGGCTGGGTGCTATCTCCGTTGCTTCAGGTTCGGTTTCATCGCTACTAATCAGCGAGCAACTAGTCAGAAACAGCAACAAAAATAAGGCCAGCAGAAGTCGTCGCATGGCGTGAAGTATAGAATAAATAGCCCTGATGTCTACTTAGTATCGTAATAATGCGCCAATGCGCCCGGCTTCTTCTAATTCTGGGCAGTCACTGATTATCTCAACAGAGCCACCTTGCTCCATTGTACGGGAAACGGCCGCTTCGACGACATCTTCGACTTTCGTTAATTCACCTCCGTAGGGTGAAAGGTCACCTTTATGGGCTGTGAGAAAGTTCGAAGTTTCATCGGCATAGCCTGCCGTCCGATAACCATCGCTGATGACAAGCGTCTGAACCCGGCCTTCGCCGACAGTTTTTAATGTCGCATCTAATCCGACGACCGCATTACCCCCTTTGGCAGCCGTGGTGATCATTTGATCCACCAATTTTTGCTCGCGTTGGGCATTTGCTTCCCGAAGCATTTCGAGTGTTTGCTCTCGCACCTCGTGTTCTCCAGCGGTCATGTCGATGGCAAAGGTGCCAGCCACCCGGCTTTGCAACTGTTTTGATAGATTTTCGCGTAACAGGGCTACATTCTCAGCCGTACCTCCAATAAACAACCGGCGAATCGGTTTAGTGGAGAAAAACTGTGCGGCTGCTGTTGCCGCATCCCGCATATTTCTTTGGACTATCTCCTCTTCATGCCGCCCCCCTTGCCCGCCACGTTGTCCTGTGGTCGAGGAGGAACCACCCCCTCGGGTGGAACCACCCCCTAATTTAAGCTTTCGAACATCATCGCCCATGGTGCCGGCTGAATCTTGAAGCTCGCCGACATGGTAGTCAAAGAAACGAGCCCCAACGCGATCGATGACAATCACACCATAATGGGCATAAAGGTCAAGTAGATGGGTTAGGGGTTTGAGATGTGGTTTATTGTTGATCCGCACTCGATTACGGAAAGCAATCGCTGAAGTGTAGGCGCGGAAGAAATCCCGCTCACCGCAAGAGAATACGGCCAGTCCCGGCATGCTCCAGTCGAAGGAAAAGTCGAGATAGTGTTCGATTGCATCAGAATCCTTTTCAATAGCCCCTTCCTCTTTTAACAAAGCTCTTGCTTGCTTCTTGACCATTTCGTTAGTGTGTTGGCTCATATCGGCATTAAGGTACAAACTAACCACCTGGCTCCCGGTCGAATCAAATGCCAATAATTCTTGCAAGTCGTCTTGCCTGATCATACTTCCTCCTTGAATTATTAATTGAAAACGTGCCCCAAACGCCTAAGGCCGCGCCCCCAAGGTTAGCGGTAGTGTAATGGTCTCTCCATCTCTGAGAACTGTCAATTCTACAGTTTGTCCCACATCCGCCTTGAATACCAGGTATGATATTAATTGTTCGGTATCTTGCACTGGTTGTCCATCAATTGCAACAATCAGGTCACCTCCCTGGCCATCATCGCCCTGAGCGGGGATCAGTCCAGCATCTTCGGCCGGTCCATT
>DOXE01000516.1 GCA_003519205.1 Chloroflexota bacterium | reverse complement strand
AACCCACAATGACCCCGCCAGGAATAGCAGCAAGGAAATGATATAAACCGGCCTTCGACCAATAAAATCGCTAACCCGGCCAATAAAAGGCATCACAACGACATAGGCGATAAGGTAAGCATTGACAATCCAGGCCGCGTCGCCTAAGCCTTCGGGTAACGGTATCTCTAGGTCGAAGATGATCTGGCGTAGCATGGTTGAGACGACCGTCAAATCGTCGGCCGCTACAAACACGCCGAAGGCGATGACAGCTAGAATTATTCCGGGAGAGGGTTTGCGGGAGGTCATTAATTGATTTGCTTATCGTATCTTCCGCCTAGTTCACTTATCGTGGAAATGAACCACAATGATCTATTAAACCATTTTACCTTTTGAATGTAATTTCTTGAAGTAACACGGATTTTCAACCTGTCCGGTCCTTCAAAGCTGGATACAATAATGAGCTTTAATTGACAGTAGTCTGTCGATTTCAGACAATGCCAAACATACGCTATAATTTACTGGAGGAGTAAGTCAAGATAATTTTATATGATAAAAATTCCAAACTGCGATCGCTCTTTGATTGCATTGCGGAAAAAACTTAATGGTCATCATGGAAGATGAGGAGGGCAAAACAATGAATAAAGTAATCAGCTTCCTCGCTGGGGCTCTGTGTGGTGCTGTGGTCGGTGCCACGGCTGCCTTGTTACTGACACCTGAATCCGGAGATGATCTCCGACAAGACATCGTCACTCGCTGGGAAGAAGCGTTAGCGGAAGCGCGTCAGGCCATGGATGAGACGCGTAAAGAACTCCAGGTACAATTTGAGCAAATGCAGCAAGGCGAATACGTTGAGAACGCCCCTGAAGAAACTGTTGCATAGAAACCAGTTGCTTTTAAGGCAATAAGTGACCGTTTTTGCCTTCTTGGTCATTCGGATGTAGCATAGTCAACCAAATTTTAACTGCTGAAAGCCCCCGGCGATCTTCGAAATTGCCGGGCTGATGGTTCAGAAAATAACCTTGCCGGCCACTCTGACGTTACTTGAAACCAACATGCCGGTCCAATAAATTTGGCATTTTGGTCGTAACTGATCGAGCAATGGCGGGTTATTTGTTTATGGATCTGACGTATCTTGACTCGGAAGGGCTTTTTGCAGCGTTATGAGGAGATCGCTGAGACGGACATGAAGAATGCTCATATCGTTGGTTGGGGCAGTTTTTTGCCGGAGCGCGTCCTCACGAATGACGAAATTGCCCTGACAGTGGATACCTCTAATGAGTGGATTTTCACACGAACAGGAATACGGGAACGCCACATTGCCGCAACCCAGGAAACGACGGCTACAATGGCTTTTGAAGCTGCCGCTCGTGCCCTGGCAGTGGCCGATTTACATCCGTCTCAAATCGAGCTGATTATCGTGGCAACCTCAACACCGGAGTATATCTTTCCCTCAACCGCCTGCCGCGTTCAAGATTACCTTGGAGCTCGGAGAGCTGGAGCATTTGATTTGAGTGCGGCCTGTTCTGGTTTTGTTTATGGTTTGAGTGTAGCCGCCCAATCAATTGCGACTGGCTCAGTGCGAAACGCTATCGTCATCGGTACGGAAACGTTATCCCGCGTCGTGGATTGGGAGGATCGAGGAACCTGTATATTATTCGGCGATGGCGCTGGCGCGGTTGTTTTAAAGGGATCGAGTATTCCCGGTGGCGTCATGGCTTCAACGCTTCGCTCTGATGGCTCTGGCGGGGACTTGCTCAGTCTACCAGCTGTATACCACAATCCCGTGCCAACGCTTGGTCCGGAATACCTCCATAATGGCCATCAAAAGAACACCATCCGGATGGCCGGCCGGCAGATTTTCCGCTTTGCCACGAATGTGATAAGTGATGTCATCGAGGATGTTTTGAAGAAAGCGGAGCTAACTATTGACGACGTGGATCTGATCGTGCCGCACCAGGCTAATCGCCGGATCATCGAGACGGCTGCTAAAAAGCTTGGTGTGCCATCCGACTTGTTCTATGTGAATCTTGATAAAGCAGGGAACACTTCGGCAGCCTCAATTCCAATCGCCTTGTGTGATGCCGTGGACGCGGGAAAACTGGCCCCAGATGATAACGTGATCTTCGTCGGTTTTGGAGGAGGGTTGACCTGGGCCGCATCGGTAGTTAAATGGGATGTCACACCTCAGCAAATATCCAGGGTTGATCGAGAATGGAAACGAGCCAGATATATAGCAGCCCGCGGCCGTTCTCGAGTCCGCAAGATCAGCCGTCGATGGGGTGCCAAGCTTGCCGGATCGCCGACACCCGATGCCAAAATGAAAGATGCCCGCAAGAAAGCTGATTAATTTGGAATTTGGCTTTCGATCAACCCTTATCCGCTCGTTCGCCAGATAATTACCAGTATCAAGATTGCCAGCACAACTTGAACGGTGCGAGTGGCCCATTCGGGGGAAGAGATTCTGGCTGGGAGAGGTTGCCTTTCAATTCGCGAACGAATTTGCTGCAACACCACGGGATTTGGCTGGTATAGTTGTTGCTCGCCAGTCGCATCTTTGAGTTGGCGCATCGCCCCCACATAACGCTTGGCAGCAGTACTTCGTTTTAATACCCATCCCACCATAACGCGGGCCACTGGATTGATTGATCCGTTGACGTAGTCCTGGAGGAGAAACTGAAAATTCTCATAGAGAACCGCCTCCAGCCTTTCCCACTTCTTATTGATCCGTGGGGCTGACTTCGATCTCTCCGGCGGTTCAACCGGATTAAATGTCCAGTTCAAGGGTGGTGATATCTCTCCCTATCTGACCTGACGTACACTGGAACGAGTCGGGTTTTGGCGCGCCATTTGGGATTCACAGGCAATAGCTGAAAGCCAAGCGCCTGGTTGGCAGCAATGAATACTTTGGTAACCAATTGTAGAAATTCACGTCGTTCCATATTAAACCTCTTGATAATTGCAACTGGATAGGGTGTGGCATTCGACAAATGAATAGGGACGATAATTAAAGAACGCCACACCTCCTGTATTTTCGGGTTTCCGCTTGAAAATCCGAAACCGCGAAACAATGAAACTGGTAATTGATTAGAAAATAATTCCCAGGTACTGCAGTCATGTATTACTAAAGTCCTATTAACATAGTCGCTGTAGGACTGAAATGGTTCAAAATTACTCAAAATTAAATTTTTTAAACCGAATTTGGTGGTGTATTTCTCAAATTAGTGGAGGGCCCCAGCCGGACGCACTGCGGCGAATGGCAAGTTGCCGCTTCATCCGCATAGAGGTTTTATGGTGGAGAGGAACCAATTCGCGAGATGGCTCAGAATTTTTCACCAATATATCATTAGGAATTGCAGCTCACCCCGCCAATGAAAGTGTTTTCTGGCCAGGAGTCGATTTGGGTGGAGGTCAAATCGGCAGGTCAAATATTTTTTTGGGAACCTATCATTGACTGATTCCTCTCCGCTTAAGCACACCGTCAAGATGCTTTAGTGCATAACTCATTCTACTCTTGATGGTACCAACTGGGCAATCCATGATTTGGGCAATTTCATTGTAAGTGAGGTCGTGAACAAAGGAAAGCTCCACGACCGCCCTGTGGTTTGGAGATAATTTGCTCAGAGCCTCCTGTAGCTGATCCGTTTTCCACGACTTTAAAAAATCCTTTTCTGGATCCGCCCCCTGGCCCACTTGAATTATCTCTTCTTTGTGCTCGATTACCGGTTTCTGTTTGCGGTGCCAGGACATCGCTTGGTTGTGCGCGATGCGAAATAACCAAGTTTTGACGCTAGATTGAGACCTAAAACGTCCGGCTCCCTTCCAAATGGCGACGAAAACTTCCTGAAGGATATCCTCGGCCGAAGAACGATCATTCAGCAAACGTAATAGGTAATTATAGAGGCTCACCTTGTACCGGGAGTATAGTTCGACAAAGGCAAGCTCATCGCCTTGCGCGACCGACTCTATTAATTGCTGGTCACTGGAAGAGGCTACTCCCCCATCGCCCGGCACATATCCCGTGGATACTGCTTCTGAACTCGAAAAGGATCCCATCAATATGACAGAGAGGTTTTTCACCTGGCTGATGCAAATAGTTCACTTCTCAAGTTCATAGGGGCTCAAGCCTGATGACAGTATGGCAGTCGGCAAGTTGCCGCCTCATCCACCTAGAGCCATTATTAAGGAAATGATCCTCTAGGGATCTCAGTCTATGGATCTAAGGAATTGACGAGGCGATGTGCTCCAGTATCATCTTTTCGTCCACAATTCCTTCCAGATGAACCCGTTCGTTGATGACCAGATGGGGTATGCGGTTGACAGAATACCGGACGACTGCCTCAGGAAAGGCATCACCCATAATGATATATGTATGGATCCAGGGACTGACGACGGCCAAATTGCACACTCGATGGGCCATCACAGTTCCAGCCTCATCCTCGGCCGAAGTGATCAACTCAAGGGTGACTTCATGTCTTAGTTTCTTGAGCTGGATTCGAGTCATGGCTTCAGAGGTCATGCCGCGAAAAGCCACGCTTTGAATGGCCGAGATCAACGAGGTCATCTGGTATCCGGCCGGCAAGCCGATGAAGCGCACCCCATGGTCGATGGCTTCATCCCCATCCAGGCGCATAATGCCAATGACGGGATAATAATTGTAATTGATGCGACGGGGAAGCAGTTTGAAGTCGATATGTTCGAAACGATTATCTAACATGCGAGCCAACTCTGCAGCCTCATGTTCAGATGCAGTGGCCTTTTCATCCCCCCATACGTGCAAACGAACCGCCTCAGGTAAATGGGATAGATAATCGGGCAGGGACGCCCAAGTCTCCTCGTCAAACTGTATTGGCCTATCTTCCATTCGGCAATACTCCGGGGCTGATTTATAATGCAGCCCGCCGGATAGCGCAAAACAAGAGGATTGAAGATGCTTTTTATCACCGCCTTCATTTTTTGGTCTGTGTTACATAGCATAACGGCTTCGGCCGGCTTCAAAATCATGATCCGCAGTTGGGTGGGGCAGCGGCCTTATGATGGGCTATACCGCTTAACTTACAATTTATTTTCGGCCATTACCTTTCTGCCCGTGCTGTGGTTATTGACGACCATCGTGCCTAATGACGTAATTTGGCGTGTGCCTCAACCCGTTAGTTACCTATTTGTCTTAATCCAGCTCATTGGAGTTGTTGGATTGATTGTCAGCTTGTTACAGACGGATCTGATGCGATTTGCCGGCATAGGTCAGGCTGCCCGTTTTCTGCGAGGTGAAGAAGAGATTAACCCACCCCCGACTCTAGTAACTCGAGGAACCTACGCCTACGTGCGCCACCCACTTTACTTTTTCAGCCTGCTGATATTATGGTTTTTGCCCATCATGACCTGGAGCACTTTGCTCTTTAGCGTATTGTCGACAATTTACTTCTGGGTGGGATCGATCCTTGAAGAGAGGAGATTAATTTCTACCTTTGGTGATGAGTATAGCCAATACCAGCAACAAGTACCCCGGTTACTCCCAATAAAATTATTTACATAAAGTTGAGGTAAAATGATGGAAACCCAAGAAGAAGTCATTAATAGTTTCAGCCAGATCTTTAGTTTACCCTTATCTGAGCTCCTATTCCGAATCGTCGTCGCGATTGCCATCGTATTCGTCGGCCGTTTGATTTCCAAATGGTTGACCAGAGCAGCAAAGAGGGCCATGGATAGGGCAAAAACCGACCAGATGCTTATCTCATTCCTTGGCAACATCACCTACTATGCGTTGTTATTAATCGTCACTGTCATCGCCCTGGGTGTATTAGGTTTTCCGACAACCTCTATCATCGCTGTTTTGGGTGCTGCCACGTTGGCCATTGGCCTAGCCCTTCAAGACTCGATCGCCAACTTAGCTTCTGGGGTGCTCATTATCTTTTTACGCCCGTTTCGGATTGGAGATTACGTTGAGACTTCCGATGAGGAGGGGTTCGTGACCGATATCCGCCTGTTTCATACTTTATTGACCACCAGAGACAACAAGGCGATCTATCTGCCTAATAAGGATGTGATGGGTAACAATATTACGAACTACTCAGACACCCCATTGATCCGTATAGATCTGGTTTATGGTATTGGTTATAGTGATGACGTGTTGCAGGCTAAGCGGATCCTGGAGGAAATCGTGGTCGCCAATGATTTGGTGGCCAAAGACCCGGCCCCCGTAATCGCGGTGAAGGAATTAGGCGACAGCAGTGTCAATCTCATCGCATGGGCCTATGTGGAGGTCAAAAATGAAATGATTGTCACTTACAACATCACGGAGCAGGTTAAGGTGAGATTCGACCAGGAAGGCATCTCCATCCCGTTCCCACAGCGGGATATACACCTATTTCAGCCAAATTGAAGGAACGAAAGCTCTAGCTAGATGAAAATCCAGCGACCGGAGACATGGACTGACGTCCATTTGGAGGTTCAACACTCTGCTCTTGCCGGATGACAATCCGGCGGTGGTGACGTGGACTGTCGTCCACTTGGAGCTTCAACACGCTGTTCTAGCTGGATGAGGATCCAACGACATCATTCATCGTTGGTGTAACGGCGCTTCCACTCATAAAGCTTGTTAATGGCCTCCAGGGGTGTCATCGCGGTGACGTCAAGATCTTGTAACTCTTCGATGACCGGGCTGGTTTCCGGGAAAAGGGCAATTTGTTGGGCCGGTTTCAGGTGACTGGGCTCTACGGCCGCTGTTGGCGCGTGTCTTTCTAATTCCTTGAGGATCTCATAAGCCCTGTTAATGACATCTCGAGGAAGACCAGCAAGCTGGGCGACATGGATTCCATAACTCCGATCTGTCCCACCTGGAACAATTTGGTGCAAAAATACGACATTATCGCCCTCTTCGGCGACATCCACATTATAATTGGCCACCAATGGTAGAAAATCGGCCAGCCCGGNNACCTGGCGCAAATAGGTGCTCTTGCCGGACATGTTGGGCCCGGTGATGATCTGGATACGCTCTCCCTCATCAAAATGGCAGCCATTAGGCACGAATCGCTCAAGGGTCTGGATTCGTTCAACGACGGGATGCCGGCCAGCAACGATGTCTAGACTATCATCTTCTCCAAGTATCGGCCGGACATAGTCATTGTTAGCCGCTACTTGAGCCAAGGCAGCTACGACGTCTAGCCTGGCAATTGCTTGGGCTGTAGGTAATAAACGGTC
The DNA here is from genome assembly GCA_003519205.1 of Chloroflexota bacterium. GTDB lineage: Bacteria > Chloroflexota > Anaerolineae > Promineifilales > Promineifilaceae > UBA11865. The sequence goes on along the minus strand of DOXE01000516.1, from coordinate 2,007 downwards.
AGCGGCCGAACCCACCTGTTGGCAGATTTCGAAAAACAACCGTCGCTCGATATCCAGAATACGTTCCTCTGCATTGAGGATCAAGGTTTCGTATTCCTTCAACTCAGGAGTGATATACCGCTCGGCGTTGGTCAGTGTCTGTTTGCGAATGTAATCTTCGGGCACGAGGTTGGTGTTAGCCTTGGTTACTTCGATGTAATATCCAAATACTTTATTAAAGCCCACTTTTAGCGAACCGATTCCAGTCCGTTTCTTCTCTCTTGGCTCAAGGTTGGCTACCCATTCTCGGGCGTGAGCCGAAGAATTCATGACCCCATCTAATTCGGCCGAGAAGCCCGGCTGGATAACGCCCGGCTTGTTCAGGTTAGCTGGAGCATCTTCGGCGATAGCTCTCTCGATCAGGTCGGCCGTTTCAGGACAGGGATCGAGCTGGTCGGCCAATTCAGCTAATGGGCGAGCTTGAGAAGACAAGGCGTCGATTATCGCCTGTATCTTTGGAATTAAGGCTAAAGCCTGGCCGATGTTTTGCAGTTCTTTTGGCGAAGCTGCACCACTTATGGCTCGGTTAGTCAACCGTTCTAAGTCGGCCACGTTCTTGAATATTGCCCGGATCTCATCTCTTACCAATCCATTCTCAAAGAATAACTCCACCTGGTCGAGGCGAGCGTTCAGGTTGGGGATGTCTAATAATGGTCTGGAAACCCAATCCCGAAGCAGGCGTTTACCCATCGGCGTGACGGTGCGGTCCAGGATGCCAATAAGGGAGTTCTTGGAACTCCCATCCAGCGACTCGACCAGTTCCAGGTTGCGCCGGGAAGCCATGTCTAAAGCCATATAGCGATCAGAACTGTATGTTGCCAAGCGTTGGATCTGGCTAACGGCTCCTTTCTGGGTTTCCTGCAAATAGCTAATGACAGCCCCGGCAGCTCTAATGGCAAGCGGTTTGCCTTCGCAGCCAAATCCAGCCAGCGTACTGACCTCGAAGTGGTGCAACAACGTTTGGCGAGCTTTGCCCTCCTCGAAACGCCAGGCTGCCATGGGGCTAATTGCTCTTACCTCCGAATCCAGTGCACTTATAGCCAATTCATTTTCGGGCAATAACAATTCGGCCGGGCTCAGTCGTGCCAATTCCTCGCCCAAAGCACGCCGCGAGTTTAGTTGAGTTGTGGCAAACTCGCCCGTCGTCAAATCTGCATAGGCGAGACCTGCTTGATTTCCATCAAAAACGACAGCTGCCAAATAGTTGTTTCGGCCGGCATCTAGCATGCCTGGCTCGATAACTGTACCAGCGGTAAAGACCCTGGTGACATCACGCGGCATAAGACCATTTACAGTATCTGTGCCGATTTGTTCGCATAAGGCCACCTTGTAACCTTTTGCAATCAACTTGGCGATATATCCTTCGGCCGCGTGGTGGGGAACACCCGCCATGGGCACTCGTTGGTCCTTGCCAACGTTTCGGCCGGTCAGGATGAGATCAAGCTCCCGAGCAGCGATTTCCGCGTCTTCGTCGAAGGTCTCATAAAAATCGCCCAGGCGAAAGAAAACGATAGTGTCCGGGTACTGGCGCTTGATTTCCAGGTACTGCCGTCGAATTGGTGTGACCTTGCTTTTAGCCATAGTCGAAAATCAGTGGCTAGGGCTCGATAGTGAGTGATATGGGTTCAGCAGTGGGTTTTTTATATTTCCTAATCCACTGTTCGAGTGCTTTTTGGTGCCGGCCTTGAAGGTTGACCAGAGGGCGATTGGATAGCATTAACTCCTTGGCTTCGTCGTAGGATAAACCTTCATATCGCATGAGATAGGCGGCCAACATGGTGGCTGAACGGCCGCGCCCTTTGGCACAATGAATCAATACCCTTCCTCCATTCATAACATGTTCGTTTATGAAGGCGGTTCCAACATCAAGTTGTTCGTCTGAAGGCACCATGACGTCGAGCACTTTCAATTTGAGGTAATCGATATTATTTTCTTCGTAAAGTCGGCGATCATCTTCTCGTTCTTCTC
>DOXE01000531.1 GCA_003519205.1 Chloroflexota bacterium | reverse complement strand
ATTGCAAAATAGTTGTATAGGCCCATGTTTCTTATATAGATCTAGAGTGTTCTCAACACTAGGTGGCTATTCCGACAAGTATTACCTGGCGGAAGATTACGATTTCTGGCTACGAGCCTCGGCATACTTTCAACTCCAGCCACTGCATAAAAACCTTTATTATTATCGATTGCACCAAGATTCGTTGTCTAAAAGATATGATCGGGGGCAAGCATTGTCGCTTGAACGTGCCCTAAAACACAATCTTCCATTTATGACATGGGTATGCCCTCAAGGTAGAAGCATTGCCAATCTACGTCTATTTGAACTGGCATTAAGACGCTATGATTTGGTCGCTGCTGTTCAGTATTTCATCTTGGCCATCCAATATTCACCGAAAGTGGTGGCATCTTGGGTGCCGAACAAGATCTTGCGAAAAATATGGCTGACGGCAGCCGGTTTGGCCAAGGGTTTTAGTAATCCATGAAACTACTAGTTGGTACCCTTTACACAATTGAAAATGAGTTCCAAGATTGTCTTGCTTCCCTTAGGCGGCAAACGTTTCAAGAGTTCGACCATTTCGTGATCCAGGGAGTTCCTAATCGTGAAGCGCACGACCAGCTTTACGCACGCTTTATGAACATTGCCGGCGAATATGACTATTTCATCAAGCTCGATGCTGACATGGTAATTCGAAGTCAGCATTTATTTACCGATATTGTTACGGAGTTCGAGCAACGTCCCCAAATCGATTTGCTTACTATCCTGGTTCACGACTATTTTACAGACCGTTTGGTTGAGGGCCTCCACACTTTTCGTAGCCATGTTCGCTGGTTAAAGCGTACCGATGATGTGTTTACAGACTCGCATTCAATCCCCAGGAATAGGACTTTTGTCGATCGCGACCACCTGGCGCCGGCCGCTTACCATTGCCCAAATCCTTCTGATTTTCAATCCTTCCATTATGGTCTGCATCGTGGTGTCAAGGTGCGCCAGGCTATGCAGGTGCCGAAAAAGCAGCCAATACAGCTGGTTACAAGACTTGAGGAGATCGGAATTATTTGGCATCGGTTCCAGCAGTTGGATGATAGGCGGCTTGGCTTAGCAGCATTGGGTGCAGAGTTGGGTGTCCGGGGCGATTTCATGCCGGCCCATATCCGCTATACAGAGTCATATGCCAGGAGAGAGTTTGAAGAGAAATATAGTCGATGGTCAAATAAGCAGCTCGCGTCGATTGTGCGAAAGATGAGAAGGTCGAATCGCTTACAGATGCCATGGTTGGAGATGATGCGGTTAGGGAGGAGAATCTTGCTACCCATTCGACCCCTTATCCTAAGAGATCGCTCGTAGCTGTAGACGCGACTCAAAGCAGAAATTAATGGAACTTGTCAGTTGCCTGGTTTTGGGAGCCAACGCTTATTATCATTTAGTGCCACTGGGCATGCATCCCTCGATATCCCGGCTGTGGATCCTCCGGCCGAGTCGCGTCGAGCGGGGCCAGATCCCTAACGCTGAATACGTGCTGGTTGCCCAAAAGCCAACTTTCTGGCGCCTGGTGCAGATGCTTTGGGCCAGCCTGCGATTGGGCCGGCGCAAAGAGGTTAAGGCCTTCACATCTTTTAATCCCTTTCCGTATGGCCTCGTTCAGTTGCCGGCCGCCATCCTTTATCATAAACCGATCCACTTCGGCTTTGTCGGCAGCGACTGGAACCAGCACGTAAGAGGCCGGTTAGGTTGGTTTTTGCGGCCCTTGATCCGCCGGGCTGATTTCGTCACCGCTACCGGCCCGCTCATGCGGCGGCAAATGATCGAATATGGCATCGAGGAAGAGCGCATCGCCATCCTTCCCCATGCTATCGACGTGGACTACTACCCAATCAACGATCCGGAAAGGGCAAAGTACACCTGTATCTTCGTCGGCCGATTAATCCAGCTAAAGCGGGTGGACCTGATCTTACAAGCTTTTGCCCTGGTGTTGGAGACTGGTGCCAATGCCCGGCTCTGTATCGTGGGGGATGGTCCTTTAGCTGAAGAGCTGGCGACCCTGACCCTTGAGCTTGGCATTGAGGATGCGGTTGATTTCGTCGGCTTTCAAAATGATATCCGGCCGTACCTCAGGTCGTCGAAGATAATGGTCATGGCCTCGGATATGGAGGGCTTGCCTTTTGCCATTATCGAGGGGATGAGCAGCGGCCTAGTACCGGTGAGCACACCCGTCGGCACGATTGAAGACCTGATCGTCGATGAAGAGAACGGGCTCTTCTTCTTCCCGGGTGATGATGAAAGTCTGGCAGATTGTGTTTGCCGGTTGATGGATGATCCAGATCTTTACAACAGGTTACGGGACAACGTTCTGCAACTCCGGGACGACTACGCCTTTGCGGCGGCCACGGCCGTTTGGGATAGTTGGTTGAACAACTTGAATACGGAAAAAATGTTTACGAACAAGCCCCTTGATCAATTTTGAGGGTAATATAGCCAGTAGTAAGGCAGCACAAAAGTGCGCTGCCAGCCTCGATCTAATAGAGGATCGGAAAGTGTTGTAAGATCGGTAACCGGTACCAGGGCTTTCTGGACATTTGTTGGCGACCAATGTCCTGATAAACCGCCAACGGAAGAATTGACCAGGTCATGATCCGGCATAGCTAAAAGCAGACCACACGCGTCGCTGGTCGCTATCAGTTCTTGCAAACCGGCCACATCAGTAACGGTTTGGCTGATATTAACGGCCTGTCGTCGTTCGGACTTAGGCAACGCGAACTGCGTAGCCAGCATAAAACCGGTGGCGTTGTCACCAGGCATTAGACACGAAGGATCATACTCAGGATGATCAGCCAGCCACTCTGCAGTCTGCACTGTATCCTGCAAGGTAAGCGAGGCCGGTGGTTGGTAGAGTTGAAACCACAATCGGCCGCGCAGTGGAAACGCAGGTGACAGGGCAACTAGCAACAATAGCATGGTGGACAAGATCACTTTCTGCCCTTCGCTAGGTTTAGGTCCTAATCTGATCGGCCAGTCAGTCAAAAGCGTCTGAACCCCTGTAATGAGCATGATGCTAGTGGGAAAAGCGAACAACACTCGGTAAGTGATGTACCCGCTTGAGCTGGCCAGGCTGAAGAGCAATACGAAAGGCGGAAAAAGGGCCATGTAGATAGGGGTCAGAGTCAGGATAGAGAGTCGTGTGTGACTGCGCCACAATAATAGGGCTAGGGCTACTCCCAGAAGACCATGTACTCCAAACGTTTCCAGGTAGGGAAAATTAACATCCCATAGCCGGAAGGTGCTTAGTACCGAAATATGAGGCGCGCCGGGATACCAGCGGGCATCAGGAACAAAACCAGGAAAACGGGCGATAAGATAGCCAAATAGCCATGCGCCTAGGGTGAAGACAGCTAGACCGGCCATGATCGCCCGTTTGTTGCTGGCGCGCGCATAAACGAAATAGAAAAGCAAACCAGAGACGGTGATACCTAAAAAGATAAGTTCCTGGAAGTGGTTGTAATAAATGAGTAGGATTGAGAGCAGTAACAACAGTACTTTTGGAAGGTAAAAGCCGGGGTGACTTCGGTTGCTTACCGCCGGATCTAGTAGATCAATCAATACTATAGTGGCCTGCAGGTAAACGATGTAAGCCAGAGGCGTGGCTGACAGGGCATAGTAACGATAGAAGCTAAAGAGATTGGTACCAAAGAGGACAACTGTACCCAACACCTGTACCCAGGCCCAATGTGTGTCAAAGCCTAAGCGACGGAAGAGACGATAGAATTGCCAGGCCAGGAGTATCTGCCAGAAAGTGCTGGTGATGTCCAGGGCCAGAATCCGGTACAGCGGTCGCAAACCGCCCAGCCAAGTCCAGTTCCAGAAATAGGCAAAGCGCAGATGATCGGGATTTTCGCGGATCAGTTCATAAGCTTCCCAACTATAGATCCGCCGAAAATGCTCCCAGGGATCTGAGGGGAATTCCAGATAGGCTCCAGGAATGAAGAAAAGCAAAAAGAGCAAAAGCCAAAATGCGGCCGAGGAAAAGACTATCTTGCGGGTATGGCGTGCCAGAAAGATCAGAAGCAGGAGTAGAAGAAGGCCATGACCGATCCAGAAAATCGTGCGCAGCAGGATCACAGGCCCATTTATCCGTTCGAAAAGAACATATAATAGTACATATGGTACGATGAACCCCCAGCCATTTCTCAGAAGTATTTGGGAAAGCTGATTGAAAGTTCGCCCGAGTTGGCCCATGTCGTTCAAATTCTGCGTATCAGGCCAGACACTTTCTCTCATCGTCCACTTCGATCCCAGTACGCAAGGGGGATAACCCCTTCTCATCAACAATTAGAAAGCCAAATAATACGGTTTCTATAAACGTTTCCCAAATCTGTACAGTGCATTCGCTTGCAACTTTTGT
>DOXE01000227.1 GCA_003519205.1 Chloroflexota bacterium | reverse complement strand
GAGTCCCAGAAGAAGATCAGCCGCTTATTGGTAAGATGAGCTTTGATGCTAGTCAAGCTCTTCCAATTTTTATACCAGTAGTAACCATCTTCAATCCAAATATCATTCTCTTCTGGCAAGCGCTGAATTTCACCAATATACTCGCCTCCGATCCACTCGGCCGGCAGGGTCTCTCCCACTTTAGTCGTATCACCATCCTCCAGCCATTTCACCAGCATCTCACATCCATCGTCGAGATCATGGCTTATATCAATAACCGGCCTACTGTCTAAAACCTGCCTTAAATCGGGAGGAAGCGATACCGGATTAACGATCATAGAAAGGATTGGCTTTTCTGCACTTTCGGCTATTCGCAGTTGTTCGTGAAGACTATCGGAATCAATTGACTTAGGCGAAAGGGCCAGAAGGAAAGCATCTGAACGCTCAATCGCAAAGACAGTTTGCCGAGATAATTGCTCTCCTGGTCTGTCATCTTCATCTGCCAGCCATGTCTTATATCCGGCTGATTCGAGGCGACCAACCAGCTGTTCAACAATATCCCGATCTACTTGAGCAAAACTTATGAAGAGATATTCCATATCGAAAAAACCTAATGAAATAAGCCGTACCGGTTTGGTGCCGGTACGGCCTTTGTCTAGTCGGGGTGACCGGATTTGAACCGATGACCTCTCCGACCCGAACGGAGCGCGCTACCAATCTGCGCCACACCCCGAAATACCCTGAAATTATAAGGCAACCCGGCGACTTTGCAAGTTGACTCAGAGGGAGGGTTAGCCTTTCCTTCCCCCTGCTCCACTGGCTATGACTATCGCCTTGGCATATAATTCTTCAGAAATGGTCGGTGCCCAACGACATGGTCCGCGGAGAAGTCGCCCTTTAAGCGTAACTCTTGTCACTTGGGGGGTTTTCATACTAGGATTGGCGAATGCCTGGCGGGCTTTGGCGCTGTACCGGCAAAGCGATTTACTGCTGGAGCTAGGGACCTCACTGGATCCAAGGGTGAGGTTGTTCCTAGCATTAATTTGGGCGGCTGTATTCGTATCATTGGCCATTTCTTTATGGCGAAGGTGGACGACCGCCAGATTTCTAACACCGGCACTGATTCTAATCTACTCGATTTACGAACTTGGAATCTCAAGCCTTTTTGCCTTATCTACTGAATCGCTTGAAGGATTACCCGCAAATTTGGCAATAGTCGGAGCGGCAATCATATTCTCGGTATGGGCCTTGAACCGTAAAGCCGCCCGGCAATACTTCGAAGTAAGAAAGTAAATTTAAAAGAAATAAGCGCCATAATAGTCGGTTTTCATTATCAAAGACAGGTCTCGGTTTAATAGAGGATAGGTATGGTGGATTCGAATATCGAGGAGCTACATAGGTTAAGGGCACAGTCTCAACAGGGAGGTGGCGAAGAACGGATCAAAAAACAAAAAGCTGCCGGAAAGTTAACCGCCCATGAACGCGTCAACCTCCTACTAGATAAAGGCTCCTTCAGGGAAATCGATGCTTTTGTCATGCACCGTGAGACCAATTTCGGGATGTGGGACCGGCGCATTCCAGGTGATAGCGTCGTTACNNATCATTGGCATTAATGACTCCGGTGGCGCAAGGATTCAGGAAGGCGTGGTAAGCCTGGGAGGTTATGCCGATATCTTTTTACGGAATACCCTGGCCTCGGGCGTGGTACCGCAAATTAGCGCTATCATGGGACCTTGTGCTGGGGGAGCGGTGTATTCGCCGGCCCTGACCGATTTTATATTTATGGTTAAAAAGACCAGTCACATGTTTATTACCGGGCCGGATGTAGTCAAGGCCGTTACTGGAGAGGATGTGACTTTTGAAGAGCTTGGTGGGGCGATCACTCATAGCTCGGTGAGCGGTGTGGCCCACTTGGCCACTGATTCTGAAGCGGACTGTTTATACTTAATTCGGGAGCTATTGAGTTATCTACCNNCGAACGGAAGCTGCCCTGGATTCGTTAGTGCCAGATAATCCAAACAAACCCTATGATATCAAGGATGCCATCCATTTTATCGTCGATGGCAGAGAATTTTACGAAATTCAGCCAGATTACGCCCAAAATATCGTCATCGGTTTCGCTCGCCTAGGTGGTTTTCCCGTCGGTATCGTGGCCAATCAACCCATGGTTTTGGCTGGCGTGCTGGACATTGACGCCAGTGAGAAAGCTGGGCGGTTCGTTCGTTTTTGTGATAGCTTCAATATTCCCNNAACCTGGCCTGGCCCACGGCCGAGATCGCCGTTATGGGCGCTGAGGGTGCGGTAAACATTATTTTCCGCCGAGATTTGGCTGAAGCAAAGGATCCTGTGGCCCGTCGCAAAGAATTAGTGGCCGATTACAGCGAACGATTCGCCAATCCTTATGCAGCCGCCCGGCGCGGCTATATCGACGATGTGATCGAACCCAGTCAAACCCGGCCGCGCCTGATCAATGCCCTGAATATGCTGCAAAACAAGCGCGATCATAACCCACCGAAAAAACATGGGAATATCCCATTATGACGGCCGATACTTTGCTTTCAAAAAAGTTTGACAAGTTGTTGGTGGCGAATCGCGGCGAGATCGCCATTCGCATCATCCGAGCATGCCGTGAATTAGGGATCGGCACAGTGGCTGTTTTCTCTGATGTCGATCGAAACGCGCCACACGTGCGATACGCGGATGAAGCCCATCATATAGGTCCCCCACCGGCACGCGAAAGCTATCTGGTGATAGAAAAACTCATCGAGATTGCCCTTCGTTCGGGAGCTCAAGCTGTCCATCCGGGTTATGGCTTTTTGGCTGAAAGAGCCGCCTTTGCCCAAGCATGTCTCGATGCCGGATTGGTATTCGTTGGACCTTCACCGGAAGCGATTCGGGTGATGGGCGATAAGCAAGAAGCCAGGCAAACAGTTCAGGCGGCTGGTGTACCCGTGGTTCCGGGTACAGAACCAGGCCTAAGTGATACTGAGCTTATTCAGGTAGCCGCAACCATCGGTTTCCCCCTGTTAGTGAAGGCGGCTGCAGGTGGTGGCGGTAAAGGAATGCGGCCGGTGGAGGAGATTGACAGCTTGCCTGATGCGCTCAATGCCGCCCGGCGAGAGGCTGAAGCAGCCTTTGGCGATGGCACTATCTATCTGGAAAAGATGATCGCCGAAAGCCGCCACATCGAGATCCAGGTCCTGGCCGATATGCATGGCAATTATGTCCATTTGGCTGAGCGCGAGTGTTCTCTTCAGCGCAGGCACCAGAAGGTGATAGAAGAAGCTCCTTCATTCGTCGTGGACGAAGCGTTACGACACCAGATGGGCCAAGTAGCCATCGCCGCTGCTCGTTCGGTTGACTACGTCAACGCCGGTACCATCGAGTTCCTCATGGATAAAGATAAGAATTACTATTTTCTGGAGATGAATACCCGGCTGCAAGTCGAACATCCGGTGACCGAACTGGTGACNNGATGACATTAAGGTACGAGGCTGGGCCATCGAATGCCGGATCAATGCCGAAGATCCATACAACGAGTACTTGCCTTCTACAGGGACCATCACGACGATCCGGTTGCCGTCAGGTCCTGGCGTACGCGTCGATACGGGCGTTTACCCTGGTTATGAAGTGACGCCATATTATGATCCCCTTATTAGTAAATTGATATGTTATGGCGAAACTCGGGGTGAAGCTATCTTAAGGATGCGCCGTGCTCTCGAAGAGTATCGCATCATGGGCGTCAAGACCAATATTCCTTTTCACCAACACATGATGGATAGCCATCGATTTCTTTCAGGACAATTCTACACAAAATTCGTCGAGGATCGTTTCAGTATGAGTGACCGCGAGGCACCTGATACCTTGGAAGCAGCTATTTTGGCAACGCTAGTTGCTCATCGCCAAGGGCAGGCAGCCAGCCAAATCGTGGCGCCAGGCAGCCGTGATACCAGCAATTGGAAGTGGCTAAGCCGGTGGGAAAGGTTGCAGAGATGAAACGTAATACGTAATGTGTAAAACGTGACTAACATTTCACGTCTCACGTATCGCGCATCTAGATTACTTAACTATTAGATCCATATCATGAAATACATCACCAAAGTTAACGACCAAGAATTCATCATCGAGATCGATCAGGAGGGCCAGGTCAGCGTTGACGGTCGGCCGTATGCAGTTGATTTCCAACAGCTATCAGAAGGTGGTATTTTGTCCCTTCTGTTGAACAATCACTCGTTGGAAGCCATTGTTGAAGAGCGTGAGAATGGTTGGGAAGTCCTTATCCGAGGCGAACTATATAGCGTGGATGTGCAGGATGAGCGAGCTTACCGGTTAGCCAGAGCGCGGGGCACTGTAGCGGAAATCACGGGTGAGGCGACCATCGAATCGCCCATGCCTGGCCTGATCATAGACGTGCTAGTTGAACCGAACCAGGTCGTTCAGAAAGGTGATAAAATAGTCATTCTCGAATCAATGAAGATGGAAAATGAACTGCGATCACCTCGCGATGGTGTTGTCAAGCATGTATATGTGGGGCCTGGAGCCAGTGTTGAGAAGAATCAAGTGTTAGCTACAATTGGCGACGCAGCCTGAGTTAGAATTGATGACCGATAATACCCACCAAAACCTGGAAATCGAGGTCAAATTCCTCGTACGTGATCTCGATCCTTTACGGCAGAAGTTAATTGATTTGGGAGCAAATCTTAAAAAAGATCGGGTTTATGAGCGGAATATTCGTTTCGATAATGCCTGGGATGGGCTCAGGCTCCAACGCAAATTGCTACGCCTCCGTCAGGATACGAGGGCACGCATCACTTACAAGGGCGAACTAGAACAGCCGGTTGCTTCCGAGGCACGCATTCGCAAAGAACTGGAGATGGAGATCGAAGATTTTGAGACGGCCGCCGCCATCTTGGAATTGATTGGATTTGAGCAAAAGCAAGTCTATGAAAAATATCGGGAGACCTTTGAATTTGGCCAGGTAGAAGTAGTTTTGGATGAATTGCCCTTTGGTGATTTCGTCGAGCTGGAGGGACAAGAGATTGACATACGGGAAGCGGCCGGTGTTTTAGGATTGAATTGGAGCAAACGAATCCTGGACAATTACCTCGCCATCATGGACCGACTTAAAAACGAGCATCTTTTGCCATTCAATGACCTGACTTTCGACAACTTCGTCCAAAGCGAAGTCTCAGCTTCTACCATCTTGGAATTCAGCGGATGAGGAGGCGTATTTGACTTCCACACTGGAAAGTAAACCAGCCTCAAAATAACATCTTGAGCTGGTTGATTGAGGATCTTCAAAGAATGATTGACATGTTTGACAGGGCAAAGGCAATTGCCGGTGAGATAACTCGTCTTCGCCGAGATTTCCATCAATATCCCGAGCTTAGTTTTAATGAATATCGCACTTCGACCATTGTAGCCGAAATGCTGCGAGAAATCGGTATCAGGACAAAGACAGGTATCGGCCGGACCGGCGTCGTCGGTGAAATTGGGTCAGGATCCGGCCCCACTATTGCCATTCGGGCTGACATGGATGCATTACCTATCCAAGAAGAGAACGATGTGCCCTACCATTCGCAAAACGAAGGAATAATGCACGCCTGTGGTCACGATGCGCATACGGCGATTTTATTAGGTGCCGCCCACTTGCTTCAGCAAAGTTTCATTGACGAGAATTGGCAAGGCAATGTCAGATTGCTTTTCCAACCATCCGAGGAAGCGTATGACGAAAGCGGAATTAGTGGGGCAACGGCCATGATTGAAGATGGAGCGCTGGAAAATATCGATGCAGCTATCGCCCTGCACGTCTGGTCTGATTATCCGGCCGGAAATTGTTATTTTCACGACGGTTACAGCCTAGCGGCCGTAGATTCCTTTAAGGCCTGGCTCAGGGCTCCAGGTGGTCATGGCGCTTATCCCCACAAAAGCAAGGACCCGATATTCATTCTTGCCCCAATTTTAACCGCATTGTATGGAATCCCCTCCCGTCGCATCAATCCTTTGCGCTCGAGCGTCGTTAGCCTGGGACAGGTGCATGCAGGGACCGCTCCAAATATCATACCAAAGGAAGTTTTTCTGGAAGGGACCATTCGCTCCTATGAACCCGAGGTGCGCGAACAGCTTATCGCAGAAGTCGAGAGTGCTTTGAAAATAAGCGAGATTATGGGCGGGGGTTATGAATTTCAATTAACCTGTGGCTATCCACCGATGTTCAATGATTCCGAAGTTAACGATTTGTTACGGTCGGTGTCAATAGACATCTTGGGTTCGAAAGCAATCAACAACTCAGAATTTGGTATGGGTGCTGAAGACTTTGCCTTTATGACCCAGGCAGCCAAGGGGGCTATGTTTATGTTAGGTGCCGCGATCCCTGATGGAACTGAACGCAGGCACCACACCTCCACTTTTGATATCGACGAAAGCGTGTTGCCAATTGGGGCAGCTATCCTGGCCGAAACGGCAAGGCGATATGTAACCGGCACCATATGATGGATCAATTGCGCTTACGGTCAATCAAGCCGTAACACCTGCTACCACGCTGTCACCTCCCGGCGTTATAATATCTTCATGAGCGACCTTCTAGAAGCAAAAAATCGATGGGAACAAGAAATCCTGAACCCCCTCTTGCAGCGCTATCCCGAACGAAAAGACGAATTCCAAACTTCCTCGGGAATTCCAATTGACCGCCTCTATATACCGGTCGATCCCGATGCCGATTATGAAGACAAGCTTGGGTTCCCTGGTGAATATCCTTTTACCAGAGGGGTTCAGCCAACCATGTATCGCAGCCGGTTCTGGACAATGCGCCAATACGCCGGCTTTGGCACGGCGGCCGAGTCAAACGAACGATACAAGTATCTACTCAGTCAGGGTCAGACCGGGTTGTCGGTTGCTTTCGACTTGCCAACTCAGATCGGCTACGATTCCGATGATCCCATGGCGTTGGGAGAGGTAGGGAAAGTTGGCGTCAGCATTCCCAGCCTGGAGGACATGGCACTATTACTGGACGGGATCCCTTTGGATCGGGTGAGCATTAGCATGACCATCAATGCCCCGGCGGCCATCCTTTTAGCGATGGTCATCGCTATCGCCAAACGGCAGGGTGTGCCGATCAATCGGTTGCGAGGCACTGTTCAAAACGACATACTCAAAGAGTATATTGCCCGTGGCACGTATATTTTTCCTCCCCGGCCATCCATGCGGTTGATCACTGATCTGTTTGCCTATTGCGCCCAAGAGATTCCCCGCTGGAATACGATTTCCGTATCCGGTTATCATATTCGCGAAGCGGGCAGCACGGCCGCTCAGGAGATAGCCTTTACGCTGGCGAATGGTATCGCCTATGTTCAGGCAGCTATTGATAAGGGCTTGGACGTCGATACCTTTGCTGGCCAAATCTCTTTCTTTTTTAATGTCCACAATGATTTTTTGGAAGAAATCGCCAAGTTTCGTGCCGCCAGAAGGCTCTGGAGCAGGATCATGCGCTTTCGTTTTGGCGCTCGCGATCCCAGGAGTTGGCGCCTTCGATTTCACAGCCAGACGGCTGGAAGCACATTAACCGCCCAACAACCCGAAAATAATGTAGTAAGGGTGGCTTTACAGGCTTTAGCGGCTGTATTAGGTGGTACACAGAGTTTGCACACCAACGGTCGAGATGAAGCACTGGCATTGCCTACGGCCGAAGCTGCTCGTATCGCCCTCCGCACCCAGCAGATAATCGCCAATGAAAGTGGTGTAGCCGACACGGTAGATCCACTAGCCGGTTCATATTACCTGGAGTACTTGACAGATGAATTGGAAAGTCGAGCTATCAAGTATATTGAGGCTATCGACAATATCGGGGGTATGTTACCGGCTATCGAAATCGGCTACGTCCAGCGGGAGATCCAGGACGCAGCATTTGCCATCCAGCGTGCCTTGGAACAAGGAGAACAGGTAACAGTTGGCGTCAATCGCTACGTCGAAGACGAGGAAATGTCCATTGAATTACAGATGATCGATCCGGCCATCGAGGTCACTCAACGGGAAAGATTGGACCGACTACGCCGTCAACGCGACAATGATATAGTCGCGCAATTACGGCAAAATTTAGCTCAAGCAGCCCAAGGATCCGAAAATTTGATGCCCCATTTC
>DOXE01000073.1 GCA_003519205.1 Chloroflexota bacterium | reverse complement strand
CTGATGGACATCGGACGAGCCTGGTCCAGGGAAGCCTCAGTTGGATTGATTTTAGGCCTCGTCTTAGGTGCAGCCGGTTTCATTCGCGCTCAATTATTCGATGCGGAGCTAGGGGTGGCTCTGGTGCTAGCTTTGACCTTACCATTGGTCGTTATTTGGGCTAATACTGTAGCGACATTGGTACCCTTAATTGCCCAGAGATTGAAAATCGATCCCGCGGTCGTGAGCGCGCCGATGATCACCACTATTGTGGATGCCACCGGGTTATTCATTTATTTTTCCCTGGCAGCCATCGTTCTAACCCAATAAGGTTGAATATATTACGATGACTGTTTCAGGTGAACCGGGTGTTCCCAGAGAACTGATTAAGATTTTATCAAAAGCCAGTTCCATAGTCGTGCTTACTGGCTCAGGAATTTCTGCGGAAAGTGGTGTCCCAACTTTTCGTGAAGCACAAACTGGCTTGTGGGAAAAGTATGATCCGATGGAGCTGGCTACCCCTCAAGCCTTTCAGAATAATCCCAAGCTAGTATGGCAATGGTACTCTTGGAGAAGGCAATTGGTTTCTCAGGCGACTCCCAATCCCGCGCATCTAGCCTTGGTAGAAATGCAGTCTCTCTTTCCAAAATTCACTCTCATCACCCAAAATGTGGATGGACTGCACCAACGGGCAGGTAGTGATCCCGTGGTCGAATTGCATGGTAATATCCTTCGAACCAAGTGTTCGATTGAAAACACAATTGTTGATAACTGGCTGGGTGAAGGGCACGAGCCACCTCTTTGTCCAAAGTGCGGTGGGCTGCTTCGACCCGACGTCGTATGGTTTGGTGAATCGTTACCAGAGGCTGCCCTCGCCGAAGCGATCCATTCTACGCAAAACTGTGATTTGTTCTTTTCGATTGGGACTTCGGCCATCGTCCAACCAGCCGCTTCACTGCCAATTCAAGCTTTGAAATTCGGGGCGGCAGTTGTTGAGATCAATATCGATCAAACGCCTTTGACAACTCAAGCCACGTTTTTCATTCGTGGACCTGCAGGTATGGTTTTACCTGTCATTTTAAGTACCGCTTCCATTACGAAACATTCTTGATTATACTAAGAGGACGTTAAGGCCAATCCAGAGTGAGGTGGTGGCGTGCCTGCGGGACCAAAGGTTAAAAAAGCTGAAAAAATAATACCACTCGGTATCGTATTTATTACGATTGGGTTCATCATTGTGCTCAGTGTCCTGGCTATCCTGGCATTTACACCAACAACACTACCCATTCCCACATTACAAGTAAAGGCTATCCTTCCTTTGCCTTCTGTGGCACCGACGACGTTTGTAAAAACATACGTCGTCACGCCGACTTCACATCCGGATGCAATAGATGTTCAAGCACCGATCCTGCTGCCTGAACCGGCTGTAGAACCAGAACTATTACCATCATTTCCAGCTGCGGCCGATGCCTCTAGCGCGACCCTTCCAACAGACCCGACCCAACCAGATCGTTTAGTCATTCCTAAACTCGGTATCGATGTGAGGATTCAGCGGGTACTTCTGGTTCCAAAGGAAGAAAATGGCACGACTTATTATCAATGGCAAGTTCCCCGAGGAGATGAGGTGGGCTGGCATGAAACAAGTGCCCTTTTAGGACAAACGGGCAATACCGTCCTGAATGGACACAACAACATCTATGGTGAAGTTTTCCGTGACCTAGTTGAACTGGAATTGGGTGATGAGATAATCGTCTACGACTCGGAAAGACCTTTCGTTTACCAGGTTATACACCAAGAGATCATGCCGGAAAATGGGCAGCCTTTGTCAGTTCGAATCCACAATGCTCGATGGATTCAACCAACTGGAGATGAACGAATTACTCTGGTCACGTGCTGGCCTTACACAACCAATTCAAACAGGTTGGTTGTGATAGCTAAGCCCGTTTTTAGTTTAGGTTCTTAATCGTCCTTTTATTCAATTAAGGAGGTGTCACTGTGAATAGGAAGCTTCAATTTGGATTAATTCTGGTCCTTTTCCTTTCGTTGGTCGCTAGCAGCGCGTATGCTCAAAGCGGTTCAATAAGAGGAACGGTTTACCAGGATACGAATGTGGATGGTAAGTGTGTAGGAACTGGAGAACCGACGGCACAAGGGGTGCCAGTTAATATTATCAGCCCTGACGGCCAAAATAATGTAGTCCTTGAATCTGGCGATGACGGGACCTATGGCATGGTTGCTGCCGGACTGGGTACATGGACGGTAGGCATCGAACAGGCTTCCGGTTGGGTAGTCACCTCAAACAATAATATCCAGGTCTATCTAAGTTCTGAGCAACCCGGGGTCCAAGGTTTGGATTTTTGTGTAGTTAGAGCTGGAACAGCCACGCCTCCAGTTAGCACGCCGACAACTACCAGCACACCACTACCTACCAGCACCCCTTCACCTGGCGCCACTCCACCGGCCGTGGTTCTACCAGAATCAGGGGCACCAATTGCCCCAGTATTGCTTGCCGCTCTGGCAACCGGTACTGGTCTTATATTAGCGGGGCTAGGAATTGAGTGGCGTCGTCGTCGAGACGATTGATCATCATTTGCTTTATTGGTTCATTTTGAAAGGTGCTCAACTTACTGGAAGGCTCTTGCCGGATGAATATCCGGCGGACTGTTGTCCAACTAAAGCTCCTAATGAACTTCAATTCTTTTGGAAATGAACCACTGAGTTATTGTGAAGCGACGCAAAAAAAGAAAATTTCGTTGACAGCCGTGTGGCGATGTGTTAAATTTTAGGTATACCTAAAACTGTTTTTTGCATTGGCAAGGTTAATCAATGGCACCTGATTTAAATGCGCTTGCACCTGGTTCGTCCCTTCAACGCAACGGATTGAATCATCAAGCAATAGAAGATTATTTAAAGACTATCTACATGTTGGAGCAGGATAAAAGCCCGGTGAGTACTTCCAGGATTGCCGACGCCAGACAGGTTAAACCAGGATCGGTGACCAGTATGATTCAACGACTCAACCGGCTCAATCTTGTCAATTATGAAAAACATTATGGTGTGACCCTTACCGATGCTGGGCGAGAGATCGCCTTAGAAGTCATCAGGCATCACCGTTTGGTGGAATTGTATCTCATCGAGGCTCTTGGATTCGGTTGGGATGAAGTACACCAAGAGGCAGATATTCTGGAGCATGTGATTAGCGAACAGCTTGAAGAGCGCATCGCGGCCGCCTTAAATAATCCGGAATTTGACCCCCACGGCGATCCGATTCCGTCCAAAGAAGGTCAAATAGCAAGCATGAATTATAAACATCTGACAGCTCTTGATCCTGGAGCGCGCGCAGTCGTATCGAGGATTCCGGATGATGCAGATAGCGAATTGTTGCGCTATTTGGGCGATCTGGGTCTTATTCCAGGCACTAAACTTATGGTGCTAGATGTTGCACCTTTCGATGGGCCTTTGACCGTCGAAATCGACGGGGAAAGCAAGATCATTGGCCACAAGGTAGCATCGTCAGTGCTGGTTGAATTGAAATCAGAATTCGGCCGGAGCAGGTAAGCGTCTCGAGAAACGTTCCTCTCCTTAATCAAACGCAAAAGGCATCCCTCAAAATAATATTCTCTTCACTACTTCAAATCTGAATTAACCAAATAGTTAAATGGTACCGGTCAGGACCAAAGCGGGTCATTTTTGCTTGCTACCCGCCAACCATTTTGGTATTGTGACTTTAATCGTCGATCGCGAATGTTCCAGAGCCAACCGTGTTCGTTTTACTATCAGGCTTAAGTTAGACAAAGATGCACCAGTGCCAACCTTTTATAATTGATCGTGTGACAACGATATTGCACATTGAAGATAACCGAGCGAACCAGGTTCTCGTCGAGCGTGTCCTTACTGCGGAAGGTTATCACATTACGCATGCTGACGATGGAGAATCAGGCATTCAAGCCGCCATAAGTGGTAAGCCAGATTTGATCCTCATTGACATGGGGTTGCCCGACATTGATGGGCAAACAGTTGTTACACATTTGAAACAGATACCAAACCTTCAAACTGTCCCAATGGTGGCTATCACTGCCTGGCCAGCCGAAAAGGCGTTGGAAACTGCCAAAAGATATGGTTTAAGTGGCTGCATTTTAAAACCAATTGATGTCAAAAGTTTCCCAATACAGATCGCAAAATACGTTGAGCCAGGTAGATAACGTTCGACCGCATCGTTTTTTCCAACAACTCTGGCAACCGAATCGACACTTGGAAATGCGGCGGGCCGATAAATTCAGCTTGCAGCAGCTTGTCGAGGCCTATAATCAGACCCGGGTGGATTACATCGTGCCAATGCCCATGAACGTGGCCCGATTGAATGAGTACATCAAACTCTATGACATTGATTTAACTGCATCATGGGTCGCCTTGAAAGAAGAAACGATCCATGGACTGGGCATGCTTGGGATTAGGAAAGATCGAGCCTGGATTACGCGGGTTGGCGTATTACCTTCAGGTAGACGAAAAGGCACTGGCCGGGCAATCATAGAACGTTTGCTCCAATCAGCTGAAGAACGGCATCTGACGACGATCTGGCTGGAGGTGATTAAAGGCAATGAGCCAGCAAACCAACTGTTCCTCACCAGTGGCTTTCAGCCAACGCGCGAACTGGTGGTTGCTCGCCGCCCACCTGATTTAAGGGAGTTCTCCGGCAATGGATATTTTAATGGCGAAAATATTGTCCGAATGGTGGATGTGAGTCGTTCAACGGCATTTAACCTTTTAGACAAACGGCACGCCCGACCTAATTGGTTAATTGAATCCGAGTCGTTTTACAATGTACCTGATCTGCAAGCCATCTTCGTCGAATGTGAGGATGGAGCCCAGGGATGGGCTATTTGCCAACCTGATAAATTTCAGCTTAAACACATCGTCGTCGAGGCACTTCAAGGGGATCCGGCTTCGGTTTCTTGCCGATTGTTGAAAGCCTTACACGAACGATATTTTACTCGGGATGCCATTATGGAGAACCTGCCAGAACAAGATCCAACCTGGCAGGGCTTTAAAAATGCGGGTTATTTCGACGTCTTTCGCCGAATCGAAATGGTCAAAAACGGTCACCAGAACTAAGTAGTGCATTTCTCAAACTCGATAGGGGCTCAAGCCAGACTATTGTCCGGCGGATTTTCATCCGCCTGAAGCTTCTATAAAAGAAATGAAACATTCGATTAAAAGAAAAGTCATAGAGACAGCCGTAAAAGATGGGGAAGCCAATTGTCTCTTTTCCCTTGTCAATCTTGATTTCTAAATTAGACTTAGAATCCATGTCGTCGCTTCAACCGACTATTGTTGCCAGTGCTGCCAGCAATTTGAAGGGCATTGCCAACCGGACGCCGGTGATGACCTCACGTACCTTGGATGAAAGGGTTGGTGGACAGGTATTTTTGAAATGTGAAAATTTTCAGCGCGTGGGAGCTTTTAAGTTTCGCGGGGCTTACCATGCTATTAGCCGATTGAGCGACAAACAACGTGCGGCCGGTGTTATCACCCATTCCAGTGGCAATCATGCACAAGGGGTGGCCCTAGCGGCAAAACTATTGGGCGTTCGAGCTACCGTGGTTATGCCCGAGGATGCACCCAACATCAAGCGCGAAGCTACGAAGAATTATGGGGCGAAAATCGTCCCTTGTGCGGCAATTAACCGGGAAGCGGTGACTNNCATGTCATCGCCGGACAAGGAACGACGGCCTGGGAATTCTTTGACGAAGTAGGTGATCTGGACTTATTATTCGTACCTGTTGGCGGCGGTGGTCTGATTAGTGGTTGTGCCTTGGCGGCGGCAGCCAAATCACCAAAATGCCAGGTAATAGGTGTTGAACCTGAGCGTGCCAATGATGCAAACCGCTCGTGGCGAGAAGGACAGATAATTACCTTGGATACGGTTCCTGATACCATCGCCGACGGATTAAGACCCCGCCATATCGGCCAACGGAATCTAATAATCATGCGCCGATACGTGAACGATATGATCACCGTGAGCGAACAGGCTATCGCTGAATCACTACTGTATATTTGGCAGCGTTTGAAAATCGTCGTTGAGACGAGCGCGGCCGTGGCACTGGTTCCCATCCTTACCGGAGGAATTGAAGCGCGGGGCTTACGAATTGGTATTATACTCAGTGGCGGCAACGTCGATCTGAGTGAACTTTGGTATTATCGATACCCTAAATCATAAAAACAGGAGACGAATATGGATGAGAAAGAATTATTAGAACGAGTAGCAGAGGATGAAGTGCAATTTATTAGCCTTCAATTCACCGATATCATGGGAACTGTTAAAAGCGTTTCAATACCGGTGCACAGGCTGGAAGAGGCTTTGAATCGTGGCGTCTGGTTCGATGGCTCTTCGATAGAAGGCTTTGCCCGAATTTTTGAAGCCGACATGTTTCTGAAGCCAGATCCAGATAGCTACACTGTTCTCCCATGGAGCCAGCCGGAAAGAAGGCGAGCACGGATTATTTGCGACGTGTATGGGACCGATGGTAACCCATTCAAGGGTGATCCTCGTTCGGTGCTAAAACGGGCTGTAGACAGGGCGGCCGAAATGGGCATGCATTTCAATTGTGGTCCAGAGGTAGAGTTCTTTCTCTTTGATAATGGAAGTGGAATTACCGAACCCGTGCCACACGACGTGGCTGGCTATTTTGATTTTTCACCTAGAGATCGTGCCCAGGTCGTCCGTTCTGATATCGTCAAAGCGCTGATGTCCATGAAAGTGGACGTGGAAGCCTCGCACCACGAGGTGGCCATCGGCCAACATGAGATCGATTTTGAATATGCCAATGCGGTCACTTCGGCCGACAATGTGATGACGGTGAAGTACACGGTTAAAGCTGTAGCCCAATCACATAATCTCATGGCAACCTTTATGCCCAAGCCATTGTTTGGCGTGAATGGCTCAGGCATGCACGTACACCAAAGCTTGCAGGATGGGAGTGGCAATAATCTATTTTACAACCCCGATGGCCAATTCAGGCTTTCTGAGTCGGCCCGGCAATTTGTCGCCGGCCAACTAAAACACGCACCGGCGTTGGCGGCCATTGTGGCACCGACGGTAAATAGCTACAAACGCCTCGTTCCCGGATATGAGGCGCCAGTCTACATTTGTTGGGCCCAGATAAACCGCTCGGCCCTCATCCGCATACCCCGTTATTCTCCCGGTCGTGAACAATCAACGCGCGTTGAGCTTCGTTGCCCGGATCCAAGTTGTAATCCCTATCTAGCCTTTGCCGTCATGTTAGAAGCAGGCATGGATGGCATCCGTAATAAACTTGAAGTACCTGATCCAGTCAGCGACGACGTCTATGAATATTCACCATCCAAACTAGTCGAAGAAGGGATCGAAACTTTACCCGGAACCTTAGGAGATGCTCTGGAAGAACTGGGAAAGGACGACGTGATTCGCGGAGCCTTGGGTGAACATGTTTATGAAGTCTTTCACCGGGCAAAGTCAACTGAATGGGATGAATACCGGGTCCAGGTCTCCCAGTGGGAACGACAACGATATCTTGAGATACTCTAGTTCCTGGTCGATATCGCCGGTAATTAGTTCCTGCGTTTTTACAGTGTTAAGAAGTTTACATCTTTGATCGCTTGACATTGCCCTATCGCTATGCTAAAGTGGCGATCGGTAATATTGTCTACGCCAACCTAATTGGAGACGTATCTATGATCAATTACGTTAGCATGAATGCATTAAGTGTTCGCAACTGCGATAGTGCTGGCGTTCCTTGTGGCGATGCGTCTGTGCGTGGGTAATTTTACATAATTAAAGAGCCCAGGGCCGCAGCGCATCGTACGCGCCGCGGCCCTTTTTTGTTCCCCTTTTTTATTCAAAAACATTAACGGGCCTGGGTCGCGGTAGCGTCGCTCTGTGAATGGCTTTGCCATAATTTCACGAGTGGCACGATATATTCGGAAAAGTGCGAGGCGCCTAGGTTGGATTTCCTGGTGACTGTTCTGGCGTAAGTATCGGCACTCGCCAGTGTTAATTTCGACTGAATTGGGATCATATCAGAGGCAATAAAAGGTGATCAAAGCAATCATATTCGATTTTGGCGGCGTTCTTTTACGGACACAAAACCGCCAAGGACGGCGCAAATGGGAAGAAAAACTAGGTCTGGAAGAGTGGGAATCGGAGGTTTTCGTATTTGGTAGCGAGATGGGAACGAAAGCACAAATGGGCGAGATAACCAATCAGAGGTTATGGGAATGGATCGGTCAACGATTCAGTCTATCACCTCAAGAATTGACTGAATTCCAGCATGATTTTTGGGCTGGTGATGTGTTGGATTCAACTCTCATCGATTATATACGCTCGCTTAAGAAATATTACCAGATAGCCATGATAAGCAATGCCAGTGATAGCCTGCGTCAGAATCTTAAGGATCGCCACCACATTGCCGATGTGTTCGATCTCATCGTGTGTTCAGCTGAAGAACAAATTATGAAACCACATAAAGAGATTTTCCTTCGTACTATGGAGAGGCTCGGTTGTGGCCCGGCCGAGGCAGTTTTCGTAGATGATAGCGAACCAAATATTCAGGCCGCCCGCAAGCTGGGCATGGTTACCGTCCACTTTAGGCCATCGACAGATGTACCATCTGAATTTATGAAACTTGGTATTAATGGAGGCAAACGATGATTAATCATCAACCTATAGAAAAGATACAGCAAAAAGCCAAAACAAATGGAAATCAGACCAATAAGCTGGAAAGAATAAACAACCAACCAGGTGATGAAATGTTATTAGAAAGGCCACAAAATCAAATTCAAGAAGAAGAGTTCCTTATCCGTCCCACAGAAATGAGCGATCTTGAGAAGGCCGTAGAGCTATTTAATGTCTGCTCGCTGCATATGATCGGCAAGAAAGAAGCATCGCTAACAGATGTTCGGAGCGAATGGCTCTTACCGCAGTTTGATCTGGAAAGGGCTACCAGAATCGTCTTAATTCCTGAGGGAAAGGTTGTCGGTTATATCGAGGTTTGGGACATCGATCGTACGCCGGTCAGGGTCTGGGTTTGGGGTCGCGTTCATCCGGATTACGAAGGGCGAGGCATCGGCACTAATTTGATGAAATGGGCTGAGGAACGAGCTCGACAAGCCATTGATAAAGTGCCAGCCGATCTACAAGTCACAATGCAGTCAGGTTCATTTAGCACTTACGAGGCCGCCCATGAATTGTTTCGTGATCGAGGAATGAAGACGATACGGCACTTCTATACCATGGCGACAGAACTGGACTCACTTCCTGAAAAGCCTCAATGGCCGGATGGTCTTCACGTTCGAAATATTAGAGGTGAAGCGGAAATTCGCGACGTGATCTGGGTTATCAGAGACGCTTTCAAGGATCACTGGGGCTATGTTGAGCAGCCTTTTGAGGAAGAATATCAACGATGGCTCCATTTCATTCGTCATGATGACAAATATGATCCATCGTTATGGTTCCTGGCACTGGACGGTGATGAAATAGCCGGAATATCTCTTTGCGAGGAAAAGTCGAGCGAAGATCCAAACATGGGATGGGTAAATGTCCTCGGCGTGCGTCGGCCGTGGAGAAAAAGAGGACTGGGCTTAGCCCTTTTACAACATAGCTTCCGAGAATTCTATAGCAGAGGTAAGCATCGAGCTGGGCTTGGCGTAGATGCAAGCAG
>DOXE01000527.1 GCA_003519205.1 Chloroflexota bacterium | reverse complement strand
TGCAGCCTCACGTTAGATTCTATCAATTTTCAGATCAGGTGACGATATCGATCGCTAATCGGTGTTCTTCACGTCGTTATACCTGAAGCAATCTACTGTATGGTCGTTAACCATGCCCACGGCTTGCATAAAGGCGTAGATGATGGTCGGGCCGACGAAGCTGAAGCTGCGCTTCTTCAAATCCTTGCTGATCGCCTCCGACAACTCTGTCTTAGCCGGCAATTCGGACATCGTCTGCCAGTTGTTTTGAATTGGCTTACCTCCCACAAAACCCCAAATGTAGGCATCAAAGCTGCCGAACTCCTCTTGAACCTTGAGGTACGCTTGGGCATTCTTGATAGCTGAATTGATCTTCTGCCGGTTGCGAATGATGCCCGGATTTGACAACAGTTCCTCGATCTTGGCTTCATCGTAGGCCGCCACCTTGGCTGGGTCGAAGTTGTCGAACGCTTCCCGGTAATTTTTCCTCTTTCGCAGGATGGTTATCCAACTTAGGCCGGCCTGGGCCCCGTCTAAGACCAGGTCTTCAAAAAGACGACGATCGTCCCGTTTGGGGATTCCCCACTCCTCATCATGATATTTCTCCATCAGCGGATCGCCGCCTGCCCATTCACAACGAATGACCATAATATTCTCCCCAAAAATTATTCTGGCTTATACTCAATCCAATTGATAGCTCTCTAAAGCTACGGATACGGTAATACATGAGAACAGTGGATCAGCAAGCCTTGGTATCGCAAGTGATTTGCTGTTCTTCCCAAGAAGGCGCGCAGTCAGTTTCAACGTGGTGAGTTAAAACTCTTCTTCCCAATTGTATAAGAAAACGGTCGATCCAGGATAAACTGTAATAATCCGGCCATTATGCTAGAAACGCTAAATCATATTATTGTCTTCCGGGCAACTATGGGGAAAAGTATTCAGAAAGACGTGGAGTGTGCGCCCTCTGGTTGTTTTAGGCTCCGGATCTGAGGGTAAACGAGGAAGCTATGAAGAAAGCAGAGGTACTGATATCATTTCCATCAATCATCCTGTTTTTTTTGAAACAGCTTCAATTTCGCACATAAAGTGACCAAACTCTTTTTTCTGGATTTATTAGTCAGCCTAAAGTGGGCATTTCAAGACTGCTAGCTCTGCATTCATTGAATTGAGCCGGGCGGACATGGTCTGAAAGACCCGGAAGGCGAGGGTAAGATCCTCCTGGATCCTGCGTAAGAAGATTTTCTTTTCCACGGTGATGATGCGGGCATCACCCAACGCGCGAACGGTGGCTGATCGTTTATTGTTTCCGAATAATGATAATTCGCCGAAGATGTCTCCCTGGCCGAGAACTGCCAGGCGAACGGTTGTGCCATTATACGATCGTACCACTTCCACTTCGCCATCCTGAATCACGTACATGGCGTTTCCTGCATCTCCTTGACGAATGATCGTATCACCATCCTTATACACTTTGCCTAAATCACCATTGGCCATGACTTTCACTCCTTCTTTAGATAGTCACACTATGAAGCCCATCGCTATGTCGGATTTTGTTATTCACTATTGGAAAGCTCGTCCCTTTGGTTGCTAAATGTCTCTTCCTGCTTACCAATTGACCTTTGCGACGGGTCAAACGATAACACTGTTTGATACCATCATGCCACGCTTCCGTCACGAGACCGTGATTTCAGCGTTACAAATCGAACTTGTCCCGTGACAAATACGGATTTGTTTTCCTTTTCAAGCGACCGTTGCTAGCTTTTGTGCTAATCAAGATAGCAACGCAGCACATTGCAGCTATATTAGGTAAATAGGGCTATAGCTAAAGGGAAGCCAAATGCGCACAACCCGAATCAATGCTAGAATATTGACATGTCAGGCCTGTCCTTCAATCTTTTTGGCCCGTTTGAAGCAACTCTCGACAGTGACCGGCACCTGCACTTTCCCACGACAAAGACTCAGGCACTGCTAGCCTACTTGCTGGTTGAGCAAACCCATCGGCCGGGTGTCAGCCACCAGCGTGGCAACCTAATGATGCTCCTTTGGCCTGACCTGTTGCCCGAGTCGGCTCAAACGAATTTACGCCAGACCCTTTATCGGCTGCGACAGACCCTGCCTGAAGTGGAGATCTCGCCGGATCACCCAGAACCGCTGCTTCTCAGCGACCGGCAGGGTGTGCAGGTGAATCCGGTGGTCAACTACCATCTAGATGTGGCCGAGTTCGAACGAGCGCTACGGGAAGCGGGTCGAGGGACTCAGGAGCAGCAGATGGCACCTCTATCTAGAGCGATCGCTCTCTATCGGGGTGATTTTCTGGCGGATGTTTATGTGCCGGACAGCGAAATGTTTGAGAATTGGGCTGGACAGGTTCGTGCCGATCTGCGTCGGCGGGCGCTCGACGCACTGTACAAGATCGGCGAGTACGCCTTGGCACACGACGATTACAGCTTGGCTCAGGACACGGCGCGACAGCAGATCGCCATCGACAATTTACACGAAGTCGCCTACCGACAACTCATGCTTGCCCTGTCAGCGGCCGGTGAGCGCAACGAAGCTCTGATCGAATTCACCCAACTTAAACAACTCTTGGCGGATGAACTCGGCGTAGAGCCGACGACGGAAACGGCCGGGCTGGCTGAAGCCATCCGCCAAGGTGAGCATGCTCCCGAACCCGGGCCTTCGCCTGACCGTCGCATTGCTACCGAATCCGTCTCCACGGAGCCTCAGCCTGGGCTCGTCTTGCTGGACAGGATTAAGGATGACGATGCCGTTTCCTACAGATACTTGGCGACCTCCGACGAAATCAGGCGTTTGACAGCCGATGATCTAGAATTGCTGCTCGCCGAACGGTATGATCATTCCTTGAATGACGGCGAATCTGCTGGCCAAAAACCTGCTGGACCGCCGAGCAACCTTCCTTATGAGCTGAACCGCTTTGTTGGCCGCCAGAAGCAAATCGCCGCTATATTCGACCTTTTTGAACGGGAGAACACCCACCTGGTTACCCTAACAGGCCCCGGCGGCGTGGGTAAGACACGCCTGGCCATAAGAGTGGCTTCGGAATTGCTCCCGAGGTTTCAGGATGGTGTCTGGCTGGTTGAGCTGGCTCGGTTGACCAATCCCGCTCTTATTGCCCAGTCGGCGGTACGCACCTTTGCCCTTGTCGAGGAAGATGGGCAAACTCGGATGCAGACCCTGGTCGAATATCTGCGATCAAGAAACCTGTTACTTGTCCTGGATAACTGCGAGCACCTTATCGAGGATGCTGCCCGATTTGTCCAGACCTTGTTGCGCACGGCCTCAGGTCTGCGCATTCTTGCCACCAGTCGCGAACCGCTGGGGACAGAAGGCGAGATTATTTGGACGCTGCCTCCGTTGTCCTCGCCTGATCCAGAGGGAGACGTTACTCCAGAGACCCTTGACCGCTACGAAGCAACTGATTTATTCATAGAGCGCGCGAGCGCTGTCCAACCGCACTTCAGCATCAATCACCAGAACGCGCCGGCCGTGGCCCAGGTTTGCGCGTGTCTAGACGGAATTCCGCT
>DOXE01000409.1 GCA_003519205.1 Chloroflexota bacterium | reverse complement strand
ATGGAAGGTGACGTGATCACGATGTCGGAGATCTATCGCTTTGAACAGACTGGCTTTGAGAACGGCAAGGTTATAGGCAGATTACGGCCTACGGGCTTACGTCCGAAGTTCATGTACAAACTACAGGAAGCGGGCATCATGTTACCTCCATCTATCTTTGGATTGGGAACGCGTAACCGCTAGAGGTAACTGTAGATACCAATAAAATCCTTTTATGAGTGGTTACGCCTCTAAACAGGTTCGTGATAATCTTATGGCAAACTTGTGACGAACGATAAGAGGCAATTTGTATCTAAAATATCACTGTTATGATTTGGGCCTTTGTAATTAGAAGGAGTTGACAGGTGAACCCATTGATTCTTCTCGTGGCAGTAGCCGGTGTACTCATGTTATTTGGAGCTGGAGTCGCCCTGATTGCTGGTGGTCGCTCAGAGGTAGATGAGCGAATGGAGCGTTATGTAGGAGGTACTGCGCAGGCAGCGACTGTTGACGAGCGCCCCCTTGAAAGCCGGCCGAAGGTCAGCGATCGGATTGACAAGGCCATTGGGGAACGAGGTTTCACTCGGGGAATCAAGGCCAGAATTGCCAAATCAGACGTAAAGCTCAGAGTAAGTGAGTACATTGCACTCAGATTGCTTTTTGCCGGAGCTGCGGGATTTTTAAGCTATCTAATCTTTGATAATATTCTTGTAGTAGGGATTGTCGGGGCAATAGTCGGCAGCTTCATTCCAACTATCTATTTAAACTATTCCGCTCGCAGACGACTACGTGCTTTTGAAGATCAGCTTGGCCAGACCTTGAACTTGTGGGTTAATGCGTTGCGCTCTGGTTATAGCGTGCTGCAATCAATGGAAGCGATTGCCACAGAGTTGCCACCCCCAGTTTCCGTTGAATTTGAACGTGTTGTTCAGGAAGTGAGGTTAGGGCTGAGTGTACCTCAGGCTCTAAATAATATGGAAAGGCGGGTACCCAGTGAGGATCTAGATCTCGTAATCACGGCTGTAAATATTCAGCGTGAAGTTGGCGGTAACCTAGCTGAGGTCTTGGATACGATCAGCTTCACCATTCGCGAGCGCGTCAGAATCAAAGGCGAAATTAGAACACTAACTGCACAAGGGCGGCTATCGGGTTGGATCATCAGTTTATTGCCAATCGCTCTTGCGTTTATTCTTTTGGCTATTAACGCACAATATATGAGCCAGTTATGGATCAGAGAAGATCCCATGGTTGGCCCGATACCATGCGGTTGGATCGTGATAGCGGTTGGTCTAATCATGATGGCCATCGGTATCTATGCGATCCAACGTATCGTAGATATCGAGGTATAAGCTAATTCGGCGGAGGTAGGAAATGCCAATAATGATCGTGGGTGCCGGAATCCTTGCAATTTTCCTCGTCATTATCAGCATATTGCTGCTTAGGCGTGCTGAGCAGGATCCCCTGTCGGCCCGAATCGATGAATATGCAGCTCGGGATGAGCCAGTCAGCATCGAAGAAATTGAGCTTTCGATGCCAATCACCGACCGGATCATCGTGCCAATCTTGCGCAGGTTGGGCGATATCGTCACCCGCCTGACACCTCAGTCAATGCTCGATAATACTTCACATCGCCTGGAATTAGCTGGCAGCCCAGGCAATATCTCGGCGGCCGAGTTCTGGGTTATTCGTGGATTGACGACAATAGGCTTAGGTGTGCTTTTCTTTTTCTTCCTGGGCCGCTTCGGACAAGATCCAGGCCGTCGTATCCTTTTCAGCGTGGTCGTTGCTGCCTTCGGTTTTTACTTGCCGTCCCTTTATCTATCCGCTGCAATTCGTCGCCGCCAAGAAGCCATTGTCAAGAAGTTCCCTGATGCATTGGACCTTATGTCAATTTGTGTGGACGCTGGCTTACCATTTGATGGTGCCATGGACCGCGTTCATGAAAAGTGGGATGATCCATTGGCCGTTGAATTTGGGCGAGTCATTTACGAAGTCCAGCTTGGTAAATCAAGGCGTCAGGCGATGCGTGATATGGCTAACCGCATGGAGGTTAACGACGTCAGCAGCTTCGTGGCGGCCATCCTGCAAGCGGAGCATCTTGGGGTTAGCATCGGCAAAGTGCTGAGAATTCAATCGGAACAGATGCGGATTCGTCGACGACAAAGGGCCGAGGAAAAAGCGCACCAGGCACCAGTGAAGATGCTATTTCCTTTGGTCTTCCTTATTTTTCCATCCATGTTTATTGTGCTGTTAGGGCCAGCGGTCTTCCAGGTCTTACGCACAGAGGCCTTACGGGGGATTGCCGGTTAAAAACCAGGATACTGCTCGTTATTCAGGCTTAGAGTTCGGGTACCTTTAGAAATTCGCTAATCAATTTCATAGAGTGTTAGCGAATCTTCACGGTAAGGCAAGTGGCTATTGTCTGCCGATAATTCATTCTCAATCCGGAGCTGGCGCCTCCACTTTTCGCACTTAACACTAGCGGTGCTTGATGCTGTACTCCCCCCCGTTTGTGCAAATTGTAATCGGGTCGGCGAGCTTTTTTGTGCCGATTGTTTGGCAGCAGTAACGTGGGTTGAGCAACCCATTTGCCAGAAGTGTGGCCGGCCGCAAAAAAGGCGATCCGCAAGGTGTTTTTCCTGCCAAAATATACCCTTTCCTTTGGACCGCATTAGAGCAGCTACCTTGCATGTCGATCCTGTTCGCCGGGTCTTACACCAGATGAAATATGAAGGCTATTTTGCCTTGTCAGAACCTCTTGGCAACCTTATGATAAAGGCTTGGCCAAAATGGTATCACCCGTTCGATCTCGTTTTACCGATCCCGCTTCACCCGCAACGCAAGCGCCATCGAGGATACA
>DOXE01000103.1 GCA_003519205.1 Chloroflexota bacterium | reverse complement strand
TTACCCGATAAGGCCATCGAGGGCACCATCGCCTATCTCGCCCCAATGGCCTCAGAAGGGCAAGGTGGCACGAATTTTAAGGCCATCATCAATATGGAGGATCCGCCAGAGGCCTTAAAGTGGGGGATGACCGCTTTTGTGGATGTTGAGATAGATTAATCATGATTCAGACTATGAAATCTTATCGTCACTAAATGCAGGCTTACTACTCACGAGCTAAAAACGACCTAGTGCGATAAGTGTAAATTGGAAGCCACCTATGGAAGATACAAAGTACATTGTAGAAACAATTGATCTGGCCCGGCACTATGGCGATGGGGAAAAAGTGCGTGCTTTGGATGGAGTGTCGATGCATGTACACCATGGCGAGCTCGTTGCCGTGATGGGGCCATCGGGCAGTGGCAAGTCTACCCTCTTACACCTTATCGGCGCCCTGGATCGTCCCACTAGTGGAAAAGTGATCGTGGCTGGTCAGGATCTGGATAAGGTAAAAAACTTGGATAAGTTTCGAAACCAAACTGTTGGTTTTGTGTTCCAATTGCACAACTTGATACCAACACTTACAGCTCTAGAAAATGTTGAGGTGCCCCTTTACGAACAGAGGATTTCGGCCAAGGAACGACATAAGCGGGCAAAAGAATTGCTTGAACTGGTTGGTCTAGGGGACCGTGCCAAACATCTACCTGGACAATTATCCGGGGGGCAACGCCAACGCGTGGCCGTAGCTCGATCCTTGGTCAACTATCCCGCTCTGGTTTTAGCCGACGAACCAACCGGCGAAGTTGACTCCAAACGGGCGGCCGAGATCATCGAGATGTTACATAAGCTCAATCGCGAATTAGGTACGACCTTCATCATCGTCACACACGATCCTGCGGTAGCCCGGCAAACAAGTCGCATTATCGAATTAGACTCCGGTCGCATCATTCGCGAACATATCGTGGGAGATACTTTTGATGAAGATTGGAAGGAACTGCGATCCTCGGCCTTGGGACAAGCGCTGTTATCAGGAAGTCAGGCCGAACTCGCCGTGAATGGTCTCACCCTCTACGAGGATGGGCAGCTCACCAAGGCCGGCAAGTTTCTAAAAGATTTACTTGAAAATTCTTGACCTGCCATCTAACCACACCCACCGCTCGACGGAGCGCGTTTCATTTCCAGTTTCACTTTTGGCGTGTACTCAAGCTCATGGGTCTCAGGATCCGGCTCAGCGGCATCGCATCTTGACCCTAACGTAGTATCAAATATATAACAGAGTATCTTCACCAGCCCCGGCGTTGAAGTTCTTGGTCAAATCATCGTCGCCAACCAAGGCGGTCCATATGTTTATTTCACCTTCCAAATTAACTTGTCAGCACTTATCTGAAAGCATCCGATTCAAGGTGACATTTGTCATATTTGATTTTTGAATGTTGACATCCTCGTTCATCTGTGAAAGGATCGGTGAGACAATTGTAACTGATTAACAAGGGCACCCGCATTGATGGCAAGTACATCTTCTCGTCGTGCCCTCCGGAGGTATAGAGCATGAATCGCCGCGAATTCTGTCACAAAATAACGGTCGTTGGTGGAACAATTGCTTTGGCTCCGCTCGTCAAGGCCTGTAAGACTGAACCTGTTGATCCAACCCAAATGCTTGATTTAGAAATAACACCAGGATCGATCCCCACAAATATACCAACCACCGCACCGACTTCAGAATCAATAATAACCCCGACGACGGGTCACACACCCACATCCACAATGCAGGATGATTCATTGCAGCCCCAGCCCACTCACGCACCAACGGTAGCGACGGACATGGCACAGGTAGCCCTGGTAAGGAGCGATAATCGCGCTGACGGCACGAAACGAGCTATCGCCTTGTTGGGATTAAATCCAGCACGAGGCAACCGGGTGTTGCTTAAGCCAAATTTCAATAGTGCTGACCAGGCGCCAGGATCCACCCACCCTGACGTGCTACGCGCGCTAATTATGGAAATCTATGATATGGGCGCCCGAAGCATTACCGTGGGCGACCGGAGTGGCATGGGCAATACCAGAGCAGTGATGGAAAAGATCGGTGTCATGGATTTGGCGGCCGAATTGGGCTTTGATACCCTGGTCTTCGACGACCTGTCTGAGAATGATTGGACAATCCGGCGATCATCCGATTTTCATTGGTCTGACGGATTTGCAGTTCCCAAAGCTTTGTTGGACGCCGAATGTGTCATACAAACCTGTAATTTAAAAACCCATCGTTATGGAGGTCATTTCACTCTTTCTCTGAAGAATTCGGTGGGATTGGCGGCAAAGACCGTTGGCGGGGGTCACGATTACATGAGCGAACTGCACGGATCACCACACCAACGTTTGATGATCGCCGAAATCAACGAAGCATACTCGCCAGGCCTGATAGTAATGGATGGGGTTGAAGCCTTCGTCAATGGGGGCCCGGCGAACGGAAAAAAGGTGCCTGCGAATGTCGTATTAGCCGGGACGGATCGGGTGGCTTTGGACGCCGTTGGAGTGGCGATATTGCGGCTCTTTGGAACCACAAGGGAAGTCAGCCAGGGCATGATATTTGAGCAAGAACAGATCGCCCGGGCTGTTGAGCTGGGTTTGGGTGTCGACTCTCCACAAAAGATACGGTTTTTGACAGGTGATCCAGAAAGTGAAAGATTCGCCTCCCAGGTTCAGCAAATGTTGCTGTTATGAGCGCCTCATTTCTCTTAATATTGTGCTATTCAGGTTTGCTGGATCCAGGCCGAATTTGATTATGATTCCTAGTCAAAAACGGTGCGCAAGAAACGCGGGATTAAATCCTTAGTTTCCGGGCTATCTGAAAATCGAGCCAGAGTTTCCTCGACTTCCTCACGACTCATCATCGATGCATAGCCATCCAGGTAACGATGGAAGCGTTTTAGATTCTCTTCACGGGTGAGTTCCGGGTGAAATTGGGTAGCCCAAATCGGTTTTTCGGGAATACGCATCGCCTGGAACCGTGAATTCACGCTCGATGCCAGGTTGATCACACCCTCAGGCAAGCGATCTGCTCTATCTTTATGACCCAACTGGGCCATAAATGTCGGTGGAAGGTATCGAAAGAGCTCATCCTTTTTCCCGCCTTCTGACAACTGTAATTCGTATGTACCCACTTCCATATTATCAGGATCGTAGATGATGCGGCCGCCAAGAGCCTGAACCATCATCTGAAAGCCAAAACAAGAGGCAAAAGTCGGGTGTCCAATATCTACGACAGCAGCCAACAAATCCATCACCTTTGAGAAGCCGGGCAGGTTTTTTTTCGAAACGTAATACTCACCGCTCCCTCCAACCATCAGAGCATCATGTCGCTTAACATCGTTTAGGGAAGGCGTTCCGTTTAGAAGGTCGAATGGNNGCGGGCCGTATCGTCCGCATGGCGAGCCTGCAAGAGTAGGATTTTCGGTTTCATCAAGTCTTACGATAACTTGATTTTATTATCGCTGCAACCTGGTATGTTGGGCCTATTTTTGGAGATTGTAAACAATGACTGAAGTTACTTCGGCTATGATTCGCAATATCTTTTAATTACCCAGCCCAATAAAGATTAACATGAATGGGTGACATTTTATTCCATAAAGCTCAACCTGACGTTCGGAGTAACAAGGTAAACCAACACGATAACGCTGATGATTGTCCCAATCCAATCAAGGCTAGCCGGTCCAACTAAGGCGAATAAGGCGAAGAGGATCTTGATCCCCAAGACGACGACAGTTCCCAACCAGGCCCAATATCGCATCCGCCACAGACCCAAGCCAAATAAAATAGTTACTAGGCCC
The DNA here is from genome assembly GCA_003519205.1 of Chloroflexota bacterium. GTDB lineage: Bacteria > Chloroflexota > Anaerolineae > Promineifilales > Promineifilaceae > UBA11865. The sequence goes on along the minus strand of DOXE01000103.1, from coordinate 518 downwards.
CAAATGGCACTGAAAAGGCTGGTGAAACCTAAGCCGGGACCACCAAAACCGAAAATCGANNTCCTTCATTTTCTACCTCCCAAACAAGAACGAAACAATACAGGTGAAAGTCACTTAGAAATAGTAACCATCACATCTGGTTACAGTAATTACGTAAGAGGGGTCTATGGAGTTTCAAATAGATTGTGGTATAGCTCCCCTACAGAACGCCCTAGCAGATGAGAACGGCCGGTTCATTTATCGTTCTTATTGGCCGATCCTCCGACTGGGTTCATCGCATAACACCAGGCTTCACCCTCAAGAACGACCTCTCCATCCTGTCGGGTGATGGTGACCTTTAATTGGGTAACCGGCTTACTCTCATGAACCTTGAGCACTTCTACATCGGCCGTGATGGTATCGCCGATGAAGACGGGCGCAGTAAACTGCCAGTTCTGATTCAAAAACACGGTTCCCGGCCCCGGCATCTCCATGGCTACCAGGGCATGCAGCAGTCCCGTCGTCAAACCCCCTTGCAC
>DOXE01000487.1 GCA_003519205.1 Chloroflexota bacterium | reverse complement strand
ATGTTGAAGATGATTTTCGGGTGACGGCGGCCACTATTCAGGAAGCCATCACCCCAAAGACCAAGGCGATCCTCCTGGGCTATCCCAACAACCCTACCGGGGCGGTGATGACGCGTGAAATCATGCAAGAGATCGCCATTCTGGCAGAAAAACATGACTTGCTGTTGATATCAGACGAGATTTACGATCGTCTGGTCTACGGCGTCCAGCACACTTGTGTTCCTGGTCTGCCTGGGATGCGTGACCGAACTATCTTGCTGGGGGGCTTTAGCAAAGATTACGCCATGACGGGCTGGCGGTTAGGCTATGTCTGTGCCAACCCGGATCTATTGGCGGCGATGCGCAAGGTCCATCAATACACCATCATGTCGGCCCCAACGATGGCTCAGGCAGCTGGTATTGCGGCCTTGGAGGCCGGAAATGAATACGTGGAAAAAATGCGGGACGAGTATGACCGGAGGCGGCGGCTTATCGTCGATGGCTTCAACACGTTGGGATTGGACTGCTTCGAACCCCGTGGCGCTTTTTACGCCTTTCCTTCGATCGCTGCCAGTGGTATGAGCAGCGATGATTTTGCCATGCGTTTACTTGAGGAGGAGGAAGTAGCCGTCGTACCTGGAGAAGCTTTTGGTCCTAGCGGGGAGGGATTTATTCGCGCCTCCTACGCCACTGATTATGAGAAAATAGAAGAGGCGCTTAACCGCATCGAATCTTTCATGCGCCGCCATGGATAGCGCAAAGATCTGAGATTTTTGAATGACTGAGTACGAGCCTGTCATTGGCCTAGAAGTTCACGCCGAATTATTGACCGAGAGCAAAATGTTCTGTGGCTGCCGGGTGGTCGACAGCGTCGAAGCGCCACCAAATACGGCCGTCTGTCCTGTTTGCTTGGGAATGCCCGGCATGTTACCTGTCATCAACCGGCGGGCAATAGAAATGGCGATGCGGGTTGCCTTGGCCCTCAATTGTACGATTCAACCCCATAATGTCTTCGCTCGAAAAAATTACTTCTATCCAGATCTGCCGAAAGCTTACCAGATCAGCCAGTACGAGTTACCTCTGGCAATCAACGGTTGGGTGGATATCGATATCGATGCAGATCAGCCAGAAAAAAGACAAAAGCGAATATACATAAGGCGCGTTCACCTGGAAGAAGACACGGGCAAATTGACCCATTTGGAAAACGGGCACGGTTCATTGATTGACTTCAATCGCTCGGGAGTGCCCTTACTGGAGATCGTGTCTGAACCGGATATGAACTCAATCCCTGAAACACGTAATTATGCGATGAAGATACGCCAGATCCTTCGTTACCTAGGTGTCAACTCCGGTGATATGGAGAAGGGCGTCATTCGTTTCGAGGCTAATGTGAGCCTTCGGCCAGCCGGCAGTACCCAGCTTGGCACCCGTACCGAAATCAAAAACCTCAATAGCTTTCGTGCTTTGACTGATGCTATCGCCTACGAACTGGACCGGCAGCAGGAGCTTCTGGACGCAGGGAAAGAGATCGTCCAGGATACGATGGGCTGGAGCGAAGCGCGGCGGGAGACATTCAGCCAGCGTGGTAAAGAAGAAGCACATGATTACCGGTATTTCCCAGAACCAGACCTGCCACCCCTGGCCATTTCCGCCGCCTGGGTTGAGGAAGTCAAGATCAGTTTACCGGAACTACCTGATGCCAAAATGGCTAGGTATTTGACTGAACATAATATCACCCCATATGAGGCCAATGTACTAGCCGAGGAACGCCCTGTGGCTGAATGGTATGAAGCAACCGTGGCCGCAGACGGTGATCCCAGCGCAGTTGCAAATTGGATGATTAATGTTCTCTTCAGCTTCATGAATGAGCATAAGCTAACCATTGAGCAGATTAAAGTAACCCCTGCCGGGTTAGTCGAATTACTTTCTCTAATAGAAGCAGAGATCATTAATAACAACACCGCCAAGGAAGTGTTGGCCATCATGTTCACCACGGGCCGTTCAGCCCAGGAAGTTGTCGATGAGAGGGGACTGGCCCAGATCTCCGATGAAGAACAAATAGCTACCCTGATCGCTCAGGTATTGGATGATAATCCGGAACAAGTTCGCGATTACTTGCAAGGAAAAGAACAGCTACGCGGTTGGTTCGTCGGCCAGGTTATGAGATCCTCAAGGGGAAAAGCCAATCCAACTCTGGTCAATAAGCTGTTGACGATGCAGCTTTCCTCGTTGAAAGAAGCTTGATAGAAGCAGGGTACTAGAGCCAAAAAACCCACTGATTTTTTAGTACAAATTACCCCCTGCTACCCCCGGTACGCCTGACTTTTGGGTCAGGGTGGGCAACTGAGTCTATGCTATGATAATCATACTGGCTCGGTCGTCAGAGGGTTGCGTTTTCAGGAGGTAGGTATGGTTTATCGTTGCGTCGGTCTCATACCATTTCTGGTCCTGGTCGCAAGCGCGAACCTGTCGGCATGTGCCAGTAACGAGACCAATTGGGACCTTAAAAGGGGGACGGCGCCAATCCACAGTCGCCAATGGCGGCGATGGATTGGCACTACACCAAGAATGGGAAAAAAAGATCCCAGAGGAATGCAAGGCGGCCGTTGAAAAGGCTACCGAAAGCCTGATCAGCGGAGTCATTAATATGGGATACAGTTTTTAATGTTTAAGGAACTCCACCAATTAGAGATAGGTCACTGCATATTGGAGACACCTAAATGACAATGACCTCCTATGTTGACCAAAGAGCAAACCCTGAGGCTAAAAATAAAGACCTTAGCAATGCCTTGGTAATTGCGCTGACGATCGCCGTCTCGCTGTTCCTGTTGAGCCTGGTCAGTTGGTTCCTCTTTGAACCCGTTAGCAGAACACCAAACATCCTTGTACCAATAACGTCGCTGTTTGTAGCGCTGATCGGGATAATCTTGGTACAACAGGGCCGGATTACCTTCGGCATCTGTCTATCCTTAATCGCCTTAGCTGTCAGTTACATTTATTTAATCACTCAATTCGGGGGAGTTGGGGTCATTGCCTCTATTGTATACACCCTGGTCGTTATCGGGGCTGTCCGAGAGACTTTCCCGCCTAATGTAATCGCTCGAATCGTGG
>DOXE01000486.1 GCA_003519205.1 Chloroflexota bacterium | reverse complement strand
CCGCCGGCAATGATCATATCTTTTTTGCGATCTTCAATGTAGAAATAACCATCCTCATCCATACGGGCAATGTCACCAGTATAAAGCCACCCATCACGAAGCGTGTTAGCCGTTTCCGTCGGCATCTGCCAGTATCCTTGCATGATACTAGGTCCTTTGATAATCAATTCACCGATTACTTCAAATGGTAAGTCTTTCGTTCCTTCTTCCGGATCGACGATGCGACATTCCACATTTGGCAAAGGGAGACCTATCGATCCGGGTCGATTCTCTGCATAAATGGGATTGCAATGGGTGACGACGTGGGCTTCGGTTAAGCCAAACCCTTCGACTAGCTTGCCCCCTGTTATTTCTTCGAAATGTTGTTTTGTTTCCAATAATAATGGGGCAGATCCCGAGACACATATCTTTATCGAATCGATGGCGTATTTTCCGGCAGCGACGTCTGGATTGTTATTTATTGCTACATAAAGGGCTGGTACCCCTGGAAAAATTGTTGGCTTGTATTTGTTAATACTACTCAGGAGATCCTTCTGATCCCTGGGATCGGGTATAAGAACCAGGGTTCCACCGATGAGTAATCCGAAATTCATGGCTACGATCATGCCAAAAGAGTGAAATAGAGGTAAAGCCGTTAACATGACCTCTTCCCCCTCCTTAGTGTCTGTAAGCCACGTACGAATCATGATGGTATTAGCCACTAAATTCCTATGTAGTCCAATGGCACCCTTGGATAGACCAGTGGTGCCACCTGTATATTGTAAAATAGCGGCATCATCACTTCTTACATCAACATTAACCTTTGGAGCCTGTTTCCCGGCAGCGACAAAATCTTGGAACCACATATCGCCTGGCTGGAGCGTAACTCGATGCCCATCCTTCTTTTCCTTGGCAATTGTAAAGAGTAATTTGAGATGTGGCGGCAAATACTCCTTAATGTTTGTTAAGATGATGCGCTTGACAGACGTCATACCTTTACTTTGAACTCGCTTCAATAACTCATAATAAAGGCTCATGACAAAGACAGTCTCAGCACCACAATCCACCAATTGGTGCTCGAGTTCGCGTTCTGTGTATAAGGGATTGGTTGCAATTACGATGCCACCTGCCTTTAAAATCCCGAAGTAGCTAATGACAAACTGAGGTGTATTGACCATATAAATAACAGCCCGATCACCTTTCTTAAATCCGTTGGAAATTAATGCGGCAGCAACGGCATCGGATAGCTCGCTTAGCTCTCTATAGTTAATCTTGTGACCTTTAAAGATGATGGCCGTTTTTTCGGGATATTTGCTGGCTGAGTCTACTAAAAAATTTTGCAGAGGCTTGTCAGGAAATTCGACCGTGCCAGCCACAGTATCTTCATAATTGTTGAGCCATGGTTTATCAGAGTAACCGGTCATGATAATTGGATCTCCTTAAATGTTATTGGCACAATGCTGACAACCTCCCATTATCAGTATAGACCCCTCTGAGTTAGCCTGTCAATGGCTTCCAGGAGGTAATCCGGGGCATTTACAATCTCGCATAAAAGGTGACTGGCACTTAGCTGAAACTATGCTAACGTGAGCTAAATCAAATACCGTAATGATGGACGATTACCAAATACCTGCTAGACAACCTGGGCAATGTATCCTCGAGACGTTAGTTGATCTACTTTTTCATGCCAATCAGGAGGTTTAGCATCGCGAAAAGCTTTGATTTCATCTTCGATCGAGTAAGGAATCTTGAAATATTGGACCGACCAACCAACATCAGATTGCCAAGATATAATGGAATACTTAGCTCTGGCATCTCCGTCTCCAGGCAAGCTTACCGAGCTGATGTTGGCAAGCAGCTTGTTCTTCCATTCTCGTAAGCCCGGGATATGCAAATGACCAAAAGCGACTAGGTTGGCGTCAACCGTTTGAAGGATATTTTCTAAGCCATCATCATCTTGACGCACCCGGCCGTATAGCTCCTTCTGCCGATCAATGCTAGGGAAAATGATCTGCCCCAGATCAACTGGATTAGCGTGCACGATAAGTAGATCATCTTCAGGGACGGATGTGGGGTTGAATTTAAGCTGAAAAGATTTGCGCAATGCATCGAGCCATTCTATAGAACTTTGGTTTAACTGTTGCTCCGTCCAACGGCATAACTTCCGAAGTTGGCGCCTTTGCTGGCGCAATTTCTCGTCCATAGCATCTGTAACCGGAGGTGGCTCGCGGATCCATTCATCAGTATTGCCGATAATGCTTTGTATCTTTTGTCCCCCCAGCAAATCAATACATGCTTGTGGCCTGGGACCAAACAGGCAAAGATCCCCGGCAAAGACGATAGCATCAAGAGATGGCTGCCGGTTGATATCATCTAGTACAGCCCGCATAGCGGTTAAGTTGCCGTGGACATCCGAGAAAACTGCAATACGCATTTTAAATAACATCTCCTAAGCTTGCGGTCTTTGTCGATCATCGGCTATTGGTCAAAGCAGCTCGGATCGCTTGAGTAATAACCTCAATTTGAAGCGGCTTTTGTATATAGGCTACTACCCCTCGATTTAATAATTCTTTTCCCTCGCGATCGAGAGGATACCCGGTAATGATTATCATTTTTATCTTTTCGTCCCTTGCCTTCAACTCGGCATAAAGGGCCGCTCCATCCATCACCGGCATAACCATATCACTCAATACAAGATCGACCTGAACATTAAGTTCTTCGTATAGAGATAGAGCTTCTGTACCGTTCGGGGCTGTCAACACTTTGTAATTAAGTGATTCCAAGATCTCGCCCAGTGCTTCGCGAGAGTCTGGATCGTCCTCCACGATGAGTATCGTCTCGCCACTTCCGGATAAAGCCTTGTCAATATCTAATGATGAATCATCTTCAATAGGCGGCAAAAAGGCCGGCAGGTAAATGGAAAAGATAGTTCCATGTCCAGGTTTGCTCTCTACATTAATAAACCCGTCGTGCAATTTGACAATACCATAGACTTGGGCCAACCCCAGCCCGGTTCCTTCGCCAGTTGGTTTTGTTGTATAAAAAGGTTCAAAAATGCGAGAAAGGTCTTTTTCTGTGATTCCTTCCCCTGTATCTGAGATCGTCAAGGTTATCCATTGACCGGCCTTCATATCGGGTAATGGATAAACCTGATCACCACTTAGTATCAGGTATCCCAGACATAGCCTTAAATTCCCGCCCCACGGCATAGCATCACGAGCGTTAATCGCCAGGTTGGTGAGCGCCTGCCGAAGACGAGCAGAATCCGCTTCGACCAGGTATTCTCCATCAGGAACATCAGCCTCGATGTTAATGTTATCAGGCAAAGATTGGCGCCAAGATCGGGTAAGGTCCTTGACAAATGGATGTAAATCCACTGGTTTGCGATCGACGACAGATTGCCGGCTAAAATCGAGAATCTTACGAATTAGTTGGGAGGCACGCTCCGCTTGCTGTTGAATAGTATTGAGCCGTTGCTGGTCTTTACTCGAGACATTCGGCGTTTGTAATACCAGTTGGGTGTAAAGGGAGATCACAGTCATGATGTTATTGAAGTCGTGAGCAATGCCGGCCGCTAGTTGTCCGACCGTTGCCAACCTTTCTTGTGTTCTTAAGTATCCTTCTTCCCTCCGTTCATCTGTCACATTTCGTAAGATGAGTAGCCAATCCGGATTGTCATTTGATAGGTCTAATGGCCTCGATGAGACCTCAAAAATGCCACCTGGTTCTACGGCCGTGATTTCATGCCAGGAGGTTTTCGTTGTTCCCGTTTCAAGCAGTTTATCCAATGGAATGTTGCCAAGCTGGTGTAGGATATCGCCGACTCTTGCATCGGCCAGTTGGGCCAGGTAACTGGTGGCCGCTTGATTGGAAAGAACGATCCGTTTCTTTTCGTTAAGCATGACAATGCCATCTGGTACGAGATCCATGATTTGCTGCAATTGAGTAGCTTGTTTGCCTGTTTGAATAAGCAGTCGTTGGGTTTCGGAAAACAAGCGTGCGTTTTCAATCGTGATCGCGGCCTGATTGGCGACTGCCTGAGCTAATTCGGCCTCGGCTGGACCAAAGGCAGACAAATTCTTGCTGTCGACAGTCAAAATTCCAATAGCCGATTCCCGAACAATCAGGGGCACACCCATCCAACCCCGAGTATAATCCGTGTCTCCCCATCGATTAAAGCTGGGGTGATTCTTGGCGTCTTGTAATATGACTGGCTGCCGGGTGCTTAAGATTTGAACGGTCAGGTTATCGTCGGCCGGGTACACAATATCGAGGACATTTTCGGGGTGGGTAAAACCACGACCAGCAACGGCCCGAAGATGATCATTAGCCATTAGAAATATGCAAGCACTATCATATGGAACCACCCGGTTGAGATGAACGAGAATGCCATCCAAGACCTGGTCCATCTCAAGGCTGGAGGTCATCTCGGCTGTGATGTTAATGAGGGTTTCAGCCTCCTGGCGCCGGCGCAATTCTGATTCCAGATAACGACTATCCTGGATGGCCACTGCTAATAATTCAGCCACCTCAGATACGATCTCAATCTGATCGTCGGCAAAGGGCTCTGCCNNTGCTTCGCCAATTCAGCATCTAAGATTTCCTCGATTATCTTATTTTCGACAAACATCTCGCCACGAAGCAATTTTTTGACTTGATCTGATTCAAAATCCAAATCAAAACTATTGAACTCTTCAATCTGAGTAGTTTCTTCAGAATACAAGGCCAGGATATGACCCAATCCCCTAGCTAAATCGAAGAGTATGACACTGGCTCGATGAAAAGGAACCAACATTCTTAGCCGTTCTAAACAAACCCGGGCAATGACCTCCTTTGAGCGGGCAGTTAGAATCGCCTGATCGATTTCACGTATCGCTGTTAAGCGTTCGGCGATTAGGCGATAACTTTCTTCTCGTTTGCGAAGGGTTGAAATAAGATGGGCGTTTTCCAGGGCGATCCCAATATGATTGGAAAAGGCTTCAAAAGCAGGAATATCTTCCGGCACCAACTCTTGACCGGCGATATTGATTAAACCAAAGATGTTGCCTTCAACCACAAGAGGAGCAAATATGGCAGGCAAATGACCTCCATATTTTATTAGCATCTCGTCGATTTCTAATTGGTTTGTCCTAATCAACTGGCGAATGATGGGGTTGATATCGGCAAGGTATTTGGACTTCCCACTCTCGATGACTTCCCGGTAAACTTCTATACCATCAATAGATAATCTAAACCCTTCAGGACTAGCTGGCAACTTGCGTTCAATTTCGTTCAGGATCGGGTTTAAGTTCGTGGGTATGGCAACGACTTTTATCTTTACCGCGTTCCCAGAGTCTTCCAGCAAGATTAGCCCCCCGCTCAAACCAAGGGCTATGATTTGCTCGCGAAAAGCTTGATAAACGTCACTCTCTGATCGTGCGGAACGTTGAAGAGAAGCGGCCGCTGCGTTGACAGCGGCTAAGAGAGATGCACCATGAGCGGAATCCTTCAATGGAGCTTGAGTAGAAATTCCCATGGTTTATACCAACTTCGGAACGAATGTCGGTGTATATTGTCAATTCCAAGTGAATCTATTGACCGATCACGCGACAGGTCAATTATACCACATCAAGCACTCTGGCTCGCCTAATATTGGATGAAAGATAGTAGGCTGTTTAGTTTTCTCGTTCGATGACGAGTTCGACTAGGTTATCTAATTCTTCTCGCGCGAGAGAGTAGGGTACCAGCGACAAAGAATTTCGAGATCGACTTGCCCATTCTCGGGCCTGAGCTAAGGCTACGTCAACTGCCCCTGAATCGCGTAATTTAGCCAGCATATCCTTGATGGGATCAATCTCAGCGGTAATGTTGCGATTCAGGGTTTTTTTCCCGTTTTGTGCCACAAATGCACCAGCACCTTGAACAATGTCATTGCCTATTGGTTTGCCAAGTGTTTGGGGATTGCCAACGATGTCTAATACGTCATCAACTATCTGAAAGGTCAGGCCGAGATTGTAACCGTAATCAGCTAAGGCCTCGACGATATCTTCCTCAGCACCGGCGACAAGGGCTCCCATTCGAGATGCGGCCTCAAACAAGCTAGCCGTCTTTCTTGAAATGATGGTTTTATAAATTACCTGGTTGATTGCTCCGTTTTTTGCTGCTTCAGCTTGTAGGGTTTCACCTTCAACCAATTTGACGCAGGCATTAGCCATGATAACGTTGAATTTGGCGCCATAGGGTGCCATTAATTCGTAAACTTTTGTAAACAAGTAATCGCCAGTTAATAAGGCGAATGTTCGTCCCCATCGAGCATGGACGGCGATTCTACCTCTTCGGGTCAGGCTGTGATCATTGATATCATCGTGAACAAGCGTCGCGGTGTGAACGAGTTCAACTGCAGTTGCCAGGGGAACAGCTTCAAAGATGTTCTGGCCTCCAGCCGCCAAATAAGAAAGCAATGTCACATTGGGCCGTAAACGTTTGCCGCCTGACTCGACGATATGATTGCTGGCATCTTCCAATAAGGTTACATCCGTGGCGATGACTTGACGCAATTGTTCCTCAACGGCATCTAGTCCTTCATCTAATTGATCCAAAAACATGACGAACCTCTCGTTCACAACTTTCAAATAGTTTTGAACATTATAGAACGTTCGAAATTTGGCGTCAAGAACCTTGTGAAAGATTTCTCAAATGAGGACATCGCTTCAGAAGCCTTTCTAATGATGCTATAATGACAAGTTGCTCTGGCAAGGTCATTACTACTGTGATTTTGTCAACGGGCCGAATTGAAAGCTCACTGGAGGAAGATGATCAATGGACAGTTTACGGCAACGAATTATCGATGAAGGTGAAAACCTGGGAAAAGGAATACTGAAGATCGATAGTTTCCTCAATCACCAGGTAGATGCAACTCTGATGGAGGAGGTTGGTGAAACGATCGCCGGTCGATTTCGAGATATGCTTCCAACTCGCATACTAACGGCCGAAGTAAGTGGCATTGTGCCGGCCGTTATGGCTGCAAAAGCGCTTGATAATATCCCCGTCGTTTACGCCCGAAAACATAAGCCAATTACCATGCGAGAACCGGTTTTCATCGAAGTAGCACCCAGCCATACGAAAGGCAGCGAAGTAAACTTGATGGTTTCTCCAGAATTTCTTGATCCCGAGGATCGAATACTCATCGTCGATGATTTTTTAGCCACCGGCCGGACGATAGAAGCGTTAGCTCGTATCGTACAAAATTCTGGCGCAACTTTAGTTGGCATTGCGACGGTGGTTGAGAAGATATTTGAGGGCGGCCGTGCAGAATTAGCCCACTGGCAAGTGCCGATCACGTCCGTGGCTACTATCACCGATATGAGCGAAGGAAAGATCGTCCTTGAAGAACCCTCATGATTAATTTATGAAAGCTCCTTCGAGCAATTAGAGCAAGTGACTCACACGAGTTGATTTGATGGCAAATAAAATTGGAATGCCCGATACGATTGTGATCCTGGATTATGGGTCCCAATACAGTCAATTAATCGCCCGGCGGGTGCGCGAGACAAAAGTATATTGCGAGCTCGTTTCCTGGCGAACGCCGGCCGAGGTGGTACTAGCACATGATCCAAAGGGATTCATCCTTAGCGGCGGACCAAACAGCGTCTACGATCCTGGAGCACCATCCCTTCCAGAATATGTGTTGGCCAGTAGGCGCCCGATATTAGGAATCTGTTATGGGATGCAATTATTGGCCCACACTCTCGGTGGGCAAGTTGGACACAGCCAGAAACGCGAATATGGTCCGGCAAAATTGGAGATCACACGAGCTGAAAACCCCCTTTTTCTTGATTGGCAAGAAGACGAGAGGGTACCCATAAAGGAAGAAACGGATCTGGGATCGAGCCAAATATGGATGAGTCACGGCGATAGGGTTGAGCGATTGCCAGCTGGATTTCGTCCGATAGCTTGCAGTGACAATTCACCATTTGCCGCGGCGGCCGACCCAACTCGCGATTATTACGTGGTGCAATTTCATCCCGAAGTCGCACATACTAGGCAAGGACAATTATTGTTGGCTAACTTCGTTCACCACATTTGTGGCTGTAGCGCCGATTGGACGCCGACCAACTTTATATTGACAGAAACAAAGCGGCTACGTAGCCAAATAGGTGACGGTCGGGTCGTCCTGGGCTTAAGCGGGGGAGTGGATTCTGCGGTGGCAGCGGCCCTTTTACATCGGGCAGTAGGCGACCAGCTAACCAGTATTTTTGTCGATCATGGATTGTTGCGACAAGGAGAGGCAAACGAAGTTATTGAGGTATTTAAAAAGACTTATGGCTTGCAACTCGTTGCAGTAAATGCTNNGAACAGTTTATCCGCATCTTTGAAAGAGAGGCGCGAAATCTTGGACAAATCGATTATTTAGCCCAAGGCACCATTTATCCTGACGTAATTGAGAGCGCAACCAAAGATAAACAAGAGGCACATACCATTAAAACCCACCATAACGTCGGTGGATTGCCGGAGGATATGGATTTTAAGCTGGTCGAACCCCTTCGTTTACTTTTTAAGGACGAAGTAAGACGTATCGGCATCGAGTTAGGGCTCCCTGAAAGCATTATTTGGCGTCAACCCTTCCCCGGGCCGGGCCTGGCTATACGTTGCCTCGGCGAGGTCAACTGGGAGCGCCTGGAGAGATTGCGTAGAGCGGACGCTATTTTTATCGAAGAGTTAGCCCAAGCTGGTTTCCTCAGGTGGGAAACCCAACAAGCATTTGCCGTATTATTGCCAGTCCGTAGTGTTGGAGTGATGGGTGATGGGCGGACCTATGATGAGGTCGTCGCCTTACGTGCTGTAACGACTGATGATTTTATGACGGCCGATTGGGCCCGATTGCCCCATGATCTGTTGGCACGCACCAGCCGCCGGATCGTTAATGAGGTGGCTGGTGTGAACCGAGTTGTATTTGACATAACGTCGAAACCACCTGGAACAATTGAATGGGAGTAGAAAATATTTAGCGGTGTCTAAGTGGACAATGAGAGGATAAAAAGCGCTGCCCATGGCCCGATCACCCGACTAGGTGTAGATACCGGGGGAACCTTCACAGATTTCGTATGGATCGATGATGGTGGTGGTCTGCACATCCATAAAGAGCCCAGCACGCCGGATGATCCAGCTCGTGCGGTTTTAGCTGGAATTCAAGATTTTTCATTACCGGTGACGGCAACTGTCGTCCATGGGAGCACTGTGGCTACAAATGCGATCCTGGAACGACATGGAGCGAGAACAGCCTTAATCACCACGGCTGGGTTTTCAGATATATTGTCTATCGGAAGGCAAAACCGACCTGAGCTCTATGCTTTAGTTCCTAAAAAGCCGGCCCCTTTGGTTCCTAGTGATTGGCGATTTGGTGTGAGAGAACGGATATCCTCACAGGGTGAAATCCTCGAACAATTGGACGAAGATGAAATTAAATTTATCTTCCAACGGCTTGAGGCGGAGGAGATCGAATCTGTTGCAATATGCCTGCTATTTTCTTTCCTAAAACCTGAGCATGAGGAGAAGATTCGTGAGTTAATTCAAAACCTTGAGCGGGAAAGACATGCTGATGATATCAGCCCTTCGCATCGTGGAATTCATTTCTCTCTATCATCTGATATCCTTCCGGAGTTTCGCGAATATGAGCGGACTTCGACGACGGTGATCAACGCCTACGTCGCCCCGATTATGGATCGGTATTTGAGCCGGCTGAATCGGGAATTAGACCCCCGGCCAATAACGATAATGCAGAGCAATGGTGGAATAATTAACGCGGAAACAGCCGGTGCTCAGGCGGCTCGAACGGTATTGTCCGGTCCAGCAGGTGGTGTTGTCGGGGCGCGATTTGTCGCCGAAACAGCGGGATTCACAGATATTATTACATTTGATATGGGAGGGACCAGCACCGATGTGGCCTTGTGCCCTGGACGGTTGCCTAAGACCTCAGAGGGCGAAGTATCCGGTATGCCCCTGAGACTCCCGATGATTGACATTCAAACCATCGGTGCCGGTGGCGGAAGCTTGGCTACCGTCGATATAGGCGGCGCATTAAAGGTCGGTCCCCAAAGTGCGGGTGCCGACCCAGGCCCGGCCTGTTACATGCAGGCCGACAAGGATGGCCAACTCCAGGCAACCAGTAAAGAATTAGAAGCTTTATGGTCCAGGGCGACAACAACAGATGCCAACTTGGTATTGGGGAGATTGGATGCCCATTATTTTCATGGAGGAAAACGTCAACTCAATCAATATGCCGCCGATGCTGTTATGACGCGGCTGGCGGATCAAATGGGAATTGATTCTCCAGAAGCAGCAGCCTGGGGGGTAATTCAAGTTGCCAATGCTAACATGGCTAGAGTGATTCGGCGTATTTCAGTAGAAAGGGGTTATGACCCTCGTCACTTTACCATGGTCGCCTTTGGAGGGGCCGGGCCGCTTCATGCCTGTGAGTTAGCGGAACATTTACAAATTCCGCGAATCCTTATCCCTGGAGTACCGGGCGTGCTATCAGCTCTGGGCATGTTAATAGCCAAGCCGACCAAGGATTACTCCTTAACGATTATGCGGAAGCTGGAGACGAAGTCGCAGCAAGTAGTGGATTGGATTGAAAGAAACTTTATTGAAATAGAAAAAAGGGCGCTCGCCGATATGGAGCTTGAAGGACATTCAGTTGATAAGGTAGAAATATTTCGCCAGTTAGACATGCGATACAAAGGGCAATCCCATGAGCTGACGATTAACGTTTCACCAGGAATGACCTCGAGTTCCATCGCAGATAAATTTCACCAATCCCACCATCAAAGATTCACTTACCAAAGACCTGATGCACTTGTTGAGGTGGTAAACCTTCGAATCATATCTCTAGCTCAAATTGCCAACCCCAAAATCGATTGGAAAATTTCAAGTACCCATACGATGAAACAAACCAAACCTAAAGCGATGGCTTTTGGGCAAAAGAGGGTTTGGTTTGATGGTCTTAAAATACCAAGTGGATTATACCGGCGGGAGGAATTGCCGGAAGGGGTCCAATTTCACGGACCAGCTTTAGTTTTTCAATATGATACCACTATCGTGATCCCACCCAGCTGGCAGGCCAAAGTCGACCACTTAGGAAATATCATCCTGACGATCCGTGACAATTGAATGTGCTTACAACCAAACAATCATCCAACTTCAACAGGACTTATCCAGTTAAGCTTTTTCTAATTCCTTTTCTTTCTGTCTTTGGATGACGATACTTTCTTGTAAATGGGCTGGCACGCGACCGTAGCGAAGGAACTCCATGCCAAACACACCCCGACCTTGGGTCATCGATCGTAAGTCGGCCGAATAGGTTTGCATCTCAGCCAGGGGAACCTCAGCTTTCACAATCGCTTTTGTACCCTCTTGATCCATGCCTAAAACACGGGCTCGTCGTGAATTCAAGTCGCCCATAATATCACCCATATTATCAGCTGGGACGGAGACTGTGACTTCGAAAATGGGCTCCAATAGAACTGGATCTGCACCTAAGGCCGCCTTTTTGAAACATTCGCGGCCGGCAATTTGGAAGGCGATTTCTTTTGAATCGACGGGATGCTCTTTGCCGTCGTAGACAACGGCTTTGATACCAGTCATGGGATAGCCAGCCATCACACCACTTTGTATCGCTTGTTTACAGCCTTTTTCCACGGCAACGACAAATGGACCTGAAATTGCCCCACCGAATATCTCAGAGTCGAATTGGAATTCCTCATCGTCCGGCAGTGATTCAACTCGCATAAAGACGCGGGCATATTGGCCGGCGCCGCCCGTCTGTTTCTTATGTGTGTATTCGGACGAATTGGTTTTGGTTATGGTTTCTCGATAGGGAACCTTTGGAATGCTGGTTGTGAGGTTTACGCCAAACTTAGATTGGGCTTTCTTAACGGCGATATCAACGTGGGCGCTGCCCATACCTGATAAGATCGTTTCCCGTGTTGCAGGTTCAGAATTCCAGCGCAGGGTGGGGTCCTCGGCCGCTAAACGATTCAAAGCAGTGGTTAACTTAGCAACATCTGATTGCGCGACCGGATGAACTGCAACGGATACAATTGGGCTTGGCTGAGTTACTGGCTTCAGGGATAGCTTATTTCCCTGGTCACATAAAGTATCATTGGTCGCCGCGTCGCCTAATTTGACGACGGCTCCAATGTCACCACTGTGCAACTTGGTAATTGGCAACTGCTCTTTTCCCCGTAATAAATTTAGGGTCGCCACCCGCACTTCGGAATCGAGGCCCGTGTCCCACACCCGGCTGTCTGATTCAAGCATGCCCCCATAAACGCGAAGATAACTTAGCTTACCGTAAGGGTCCTCGCGGGTTTTGAAAATGAAAGCAGCCAAGGGAGAAAGGTCATCAACCTCATACTCGGTTTCCTCGCCAGCCGCATTAGCAGCCGTGAATGGTCCGACTTCATTTGGTGCTGGAAACATTTCAACGATTGTTTCGAGGATCGGTTTGACAGCAATACCAGGTTGTGGAGCAGCGTACATAATTGGTACAACTTGGCCGCTTTGTATAGCGGAACGTAATCCGGATCTCAGTTCCTCATCAGCCAGTTCTTCACCCTCCAAATACTTCAACAAAAGCTCGTCGTCCCCCTCTGCTGCGGCTTCAACGAGGGCGAAACGAGCCTCTTCAGCAGCGTCAACGAGATCACTGGGAATTTCGACTATCTCATCGTCGGTTCCCATTCGAGCCTTCATGCTAATCAGGTCTATTACCCCTTCAAAGGCAGTGCCTTCTCCAATGGGGAGTTGAATTTGAATGAAATTGCCGCTCAAATTTTCTCGAATGCTCCGCATTACCCGATCGAGGGTTACATTTTCACGATCCATTTTGTTGACCAGCAATATGCGAGGCATATTTCGGTCACCGGCATATTGCCAGACCAACTCAGTTCCAACTTCAACACCGGCAACGGCTTCGACAAATATGATCGCGCTCTCGGTAACTCTTATGGCGCTGTTAACCTCTCCGATGAAATCCACATAACCTGGAGTATCCAATAGATTAATCTTGTTATTTTGCCACTCGATAGGCGCGATTGCCATAGCAATTGAACTTTGACGGTCCATCTCCTCCTCTTCAAAGTCCATCGCCGCAGTGCCATTATCAACTTGCCCCATGCGGGTAGTTACACCAGTATCAAACAGCAATCGTTCCACGAAGGTGGTTTTACCAGCGCCATTGTGGGATACAAGCGCGATGTTACGTATTTGCCCTGTCTTATATTCTTTCATTCAAAAAACCTCATGGGAAATTGTTTAAGAGCGATCCGGAACCAGAAACTGGCTCAACTCGACTCCAGCTCAGATTGAGATCGGCTCAGATTGTAGATGAAAGGGTAGGGGCTGTCAAAGATATGATATACTTCACTTGCCCCATAGAGTTAGGCTGCATATTTTGGAAAAGATCAATTGTATTGTTATCTTTGCCAACCAAATAAGGAGGAATGAATTAGCATGGAACAGTATTTGGATCTAATGCGGCACGTCTTAGAGAATGGCATACGTCGCGGCGATAGGACCGGCGTTGGAACGATCAGCGTATTTGGTTACCAAATGAGGTTTGACCTATCTGCTGGTTTTCCGGCAGTGACGACAAAACAGCTACATTTTCGGTCCATCATATATGAGCTTTTATGGTTTTTACAAGGAGATACGAATATTGCCTACCTGAACGAAAATGGAGTCACAATTTGGGACGAGTGGGCCGATGAGCAAGGGGGGCTTGGTCCCATCTATGGTTATCAATGGCGATCCTGGCCGGCTGCAAATGGTGCTACAGTTGATCAAATCAGTCTGTTATTGCAGGAGCTAAAAACCAACCCATATTCGCGACGCCATATCATAAGCGCCTGGAACGTTGCCGATATCGCCCGCATGGCATTGCCTCCCTGTCACTGTCTTTTTCAATTTTATGTAGCTGGCGGGCGGTTGTCTTGCCAACTTTACCAGCGGAGCGCCGATATTTTTCTGGGTGTTCCGTTTAATATCGCTTCCTATTCGTTGCTCACAATGATGATTGCCCAGGTTTGTGGATATAAACCAGGTGAGTTTGTGCACACATTTGGGGATGCTCATTTGTATCTGAATCATCTCCAGCAAGCGGAATTGCAGTTATCGAGAGACCCGTTTCCATTACCTCAGATGAAGCTCAACCGAAGTGTCGATAACCTGTTTGAATTCCAATTCCAGGATTTTGAGTTAGTAAATTACCAATACCATCCAAAAATCGCTGCGCCGATTGCTGTCTAACCAGAAATGACAATTTCTTTGATCGTTGCCATGGATCGAAATCGGGTAATCGGGTTGAAGAATCGAACCCCGTGGCGGCTCCCGGCCGATTTGAAATACTTCAAGAAAACGACAATGGGAAAGCCATTAATTATGGGAAGGAAGACATATGAATCTATCGGCCATCCACTTCCTGGTCGAAAGAACATCGTTGTCACTAGAAATCGACTTTTTAGTGCTGAGGGATGCACCGTCGTGCACACTATTGAAGATGCGCTCTCTTACGCAGGGGAAGGGGAGGTGATGGTTATTGGTGGGGCCAGACTGTATGAACAGCTATTGCCGGTGGCTGATCGCCTCTATGTGACCTTACTGGAAACATATTTCGAGGGCGACACTTACTTTCCTGAAATCGACGATAAGGATTGGCTCGAGATATCACGTACAGAATTTAAGCCCAGCGAGGATATTCCCTTCCAATTCAGTTTCATCATTCTTGAGCGACGGAGGTGAGGACTTTGAAATCACTCGACGAATATCTCAACCCGCTCACCTTCCTCGTTATCGATGATATCCATCACTTTGCCTTGGGCACCACTTTGAATTAACTCGGTTACCTTTTCGAACTCAGCCCCTTCAATTTCCGGTGCAAATCGAGCACCCATTTTCATGCCTACATTGACGAGACCCATGGGGATGTTTACGTTAACCTTGTTTTTGCCGGTTGACGTATCGGTTATCCGCACTCTAAACCAGCGGGGAGCGCTGGCGCCTTTTAGTGGTTCTTTTTCCTTTCCAGCGTCATCTCGATCTAACGCGCGTATTAATTCAGCACCCTCACTAGCGCTTATCTTGCCTTCCTCAATCATTTTGAGGATCTGCATTCTCTCTTCAGACGTAGCCAATTTATTATCCCTTTTTAACTAGATCTAGGGTCATGATTGTAAGTGAACGTTGAATTCTGAAATTAGCACTG
Organism: Chloroflexota bacterium; assembly: GCA_003519205.1. Taxonomy (GTDB): domain Bacteria; phylum Chloroflexota; class Anaerolineae; order Promineifilales; family Promineifilaceae; genus UBA11865. The sequence goes on along the minus strand of DOXE01000486.1, from coordinate 1,328 downwards.
GAAAGTAATTGGTTTGATAGTTGGTTATCGGCCGGGTGGTTCATTCTGATGGTTCCACTGCGATTCCGCTTCAAGTGTTTGATGGCGCTATTTAGTAATGGAGGCTCGACCTCTTCTTGCCAGGCCGGATCAACTCGCATTCGTAGCCAGATCGGACGCCCCCATTCACTGTTAATAGAAACCAGTCCTATTAAATTGCGTTCTCCATTCGCGCTGGATCGCATTTCCAAGACCCAGGCCGCCGATTTTCGGCCGTTCAAAAAATCTACCATAGAGCGCCATAAGCCAGTTTTATAAAAATCAGGAGACGGTGGGGTTGGCCAATTCAGGTTAGGATGGACAATAGCTCGATCAAGATGATAGGCTGCTCGCCAATCTTGCCGGCCGAGTGCTCTCAAATGGCCAACAGAATTTGCATGGATTGGGACATATCGCAAGTTAGAAGGTGATGTCTGCCAACGATTCATCGTTCCCAAGATTTGAAATCCTGAAGTGAGATAAAGAGTTATTGCCGGATCATTGTCGCTTTCGACCTGAAGCATCACCGTTTGGCCGCCCCGTCCGATAATATGGTCGAGTGCCTCATGCAATAAGGCGCGGGCGATGCCTCGTCTCCGATAATCAGGATGGACAGCAACGTTGGCNNTTTCTTCCCAAACAAAGCCGGGAACAAATCCGCTGGTCATCATGCTAAGACGAAGTGTGAGCGGATTGACCTGACTTAGGCTCAGCCGATCGTAAATAACTCGACGTCCCTGGGATCCATACATTCTGCCAAAGGATAGGTCAAGCAATTCTAGAACTTGTCGGGTATCCCTGGACAGGTTAATCGGACGTGGTCCACTGGTCGATCGGCCGACAGCAGTAACAGGTGCAGCCACCATCTATCTAACTCTCAATTGCCTCCAACAAGGAATTTGCCTCTTCGGGAGAGATAATGCCTTTTTCTACCATACGTAATATCTTCAGTTGCTCTTCCTCGGTTGCCTTTTTCTCTTTGGTTTTTCTGGGCATCGTGACTGGCGGAGTTGCCCATATATTTTGCCCCATCTGCCAGCGAGCGTTCAGCGCTGCCTTCTCTGCTTTTCGCACCGCTTTTTCAGCAGCTTGTTCGGCTCGGTCAGCAGCATCTAATACAGTTTTTTCTACATTGGCTGCAAATGCTGGTCCAAAATCTCTTTCCAACTTTGTTGACCACTCGAACATTCTGTCGTTGATCTCGGAAGCGATGTGCTCGCTTAGACCATTCAGGTCAACTTCAATTTCGAAATCAGTTTCAGTACGTTCTTCCCAGGAAGAACGCACTGAAACTGATTTCGAAATTGAAG
>DOXE01000140.1 GCA_003519205.1 Chloroflexota bacterium | reverse complement strand
CCCGTCATTCAACCCCAGTTTCCGGACGGGACCATATTTAGTAATGAAATCGCCTTCTTGGGTTACGATATCGTGGGATCTTCAGATCTAGTAGGCCCAGTTAGAGAGGTAAATGAAGGAGCAGATGCAATAAACTTGGTTACGTATTGGCGCGTAGTCGCGCCGGAAAATGAACCTCGGCGTTTTTTTCTGCACGCTATCGCAGGGGACGGTCAAATAGTGGCTCAAGACGACAGAATTGGTGCACCGGCCAATTATTGGCAAATTGGCGATACGATTATTCAAAGACATTCTATTCAAGTAGCACAAAATGAGGGACCAGTTATTTACATTTTAGGCATATATGATCCGGAGACTGGCCAAAGATTATCGACGAGGGATGGCGCCGACCACGTGCAATTAGAAGGTGGATACCCTGGGGAATAAAAAAGGGCGCCAATAGCGCCCATAAATTTAGTCGTGGTTGGTTTTTTGTTACTCAATCGCCTGAACAACCATCCGGATAGAACCAGCCGGAGCTCGCACGTCTATAGTTTGCCCCACTTTGGCGCCGAGTAGAGCCCGTCCAATAGGTGATTCATTTGATATGCGACCGTTGCTGGGATCGGCTTCGTGAACACCAACGATATGATAGGATTCAGGTTCATCCTCGAATCCCTCCTCGGCGACCGTCACAGTGCAACCAATACGGACCACATCGACCCGGCCGTCGTTCTCGATCACTTCGGCCCGGCGCAAGGAATCTTCCAGGTCTTTAATGCGACCTTCGACAAATGCCTGCTCTTGTTTGGCGTAATCATAATCCGCATTTTCAGTTAAATCACCATGAGAGATAGCTTGTTCTAACCGTTGAGATATCTCCAGACGGCGCACATTTTTCAGGTAATCGAGTTCTTCTTTAATCTTTTCGATACCTTCTTCCGTTACGTAAACGACATTATTATTATTCATTGATATGGGTCTCCAATCGCCATCGTAAATAAAGAACCCCGCCGTTTTGCGGGGCGTCGATGGACGAATCCGATCAAAAACAAGTATAACCCACACTCTATAATCTGTCGAATTTCGGGCAAAACAGGCCTAATTCCACCGCCTTACGGCAGTGCACCGGCCGGCGTTCAATGTTAGAATTCGGCCAACATGACTGTGAAGGCAAGTCCGTCTTTGTCGGCCGGCATCCGCGTCGCTCTATCCCTATTTCTGCCTCCTGCTGGAGGGATCTTGTTCACCTTACTGGTTAGTGGCTCGGCAAGCTTCGGCGGACGTGATATCCGTCAAATCGTCTTACAGTTGGCTGGTGCTGGTTTGGTGAGTTGGTTTTTAGGCTGGCGCTGGTATGGGCTAAAGGGCCTGGGCCTTCGATTCGGCCGGCCTTTCTTTGCCAGTATTGGCTTCTCCGTTCTAGCCTGGATCGCCTTCCTTATTGCCCGTCTGGCAACCGTTGAACCCGGTCCGGGCGCCGATGAGATATCGGGAGTACCCTTCATATTCTTACTGCTCTTCGAAGCCTTCTGCGTTCAACTATGGTCTTTTGGCCTTTTCTTTCGTAGCGTGGCCGACTGGCGCGGCCCTCTGACAGGTGCAGTTACCAGCGGTATCCTCTTTGGTGCTATTGCCTTTTCGACATTCCAGGAATCTTATGCCATTTCACCTAGTGCCGCTTTATATTTCATCATCTGGGGTATTCTCTATGGCATAATCCGCCTGCGAACAGGCAGCTTTCTTGGCACAACCGTGGTACAGGCTCTACAAAGTTGGTCGGCCTGGCAACTCTTCCCAGTCGGCCAACCGGATCCTAACCAATTGCGCAACTTGTATCTAGCAGCCAGCGCCTTGTACGCCGTTATTATTTGGCGACTTTGGCCAAAAGAAGAGGGCGATTATCGCGTTTAATGGAAACTCTTGACGAGGGGCGCGTTTCAAGGAGGAGTGCAACTGAAATATTATGTTCACCCTACCCATGTTATTTCTTGAAAACGGTTTTTCATTTTACATAACTATACAATAAGGGGGAAAATAATGAATGAGATCAACGATAAGAACGTTCTGACCAGGGTTGAAGGACGGGTTGGCATAATCCAGATCAACCGGCCGAAAGTCTTGAATGCATTGGATCAACAAACCATGAATGAGCTCGTGGCCGCTCTTGAAGAGTTCGATAAATCCGAAGAGATAGGCTGCCTGGTCTTGACGGGAAATGAACGCGCTTTCGCCGCAGGAGCCGATATCAAACAGATGGCGACAGCCACACCGGTAGACATGCTTAACAATCCCTTCATTGACTATTGGGATCGCCTAAGCAGAATCAATAAACCCATTATCGCGGCCGTATCCGGTTATGCCCTCGGCGGTGGCTGTGAATTGGCCATGGCTTGTGACATGATTATCGCAAGCGAATCGGCGCGTTTCGGCCAACCCGAGATTAACCTGGGGGTCATCCCAGGCGCTGGCGGCACCCAGCGCCTGACCCGGGCCGTAGGTAAGGCGGTGGCTATGGAGATGGTCTTAAACGGCCGGCAACTGAATGCAGAAGAAGCGCTTGGCTATGGTCTGGTCAATCGAGTGGTGCCGGTAGAACTCTATCTCGAAGAGGCCATTAAGTTTGCGGCCGAGATCGCTGCCCGGGCTCCAGTGGCGGTTCGATTAGGCAAAGAAGCCATCAATGCCGCGTTTGAAACTAATCTCCAGGCTGGGTTGGCTCTCGAACGCCGTCTGTTCTACATGTTGTTCGCCACTGAAGATCAGCAGGAAGGCATGGACGCCTTCGTAAATAAACGGNNTACCCGATGACACACAAATCTTGATCGCCGGACGACCTCAACGCGAGCAGCTCCAAGATTGTCTAAAACTTAAAAAACTGATCGTCCCTTGGGCCGGCATACCTCCCGAAACACGCCAACTGATGCTAGATTTCCCGGATATTGACGTCCATAACCTACACCATAACGCCGCTCCGGTAGCCGAAATGGTGCTGGCATTATTGCTTGCCGCAGCCAAGTTTATCGTTCCACTCGATCAATCTTTACGCTCCAATGATTGGCGGCCGCGTTACCGGCCGAGTCCGGCACTCTTGTTAAAGGGCAAAACGGCCCTGATCCTGGGATACGGAGCTATTGGCCGGCAAGTTGCCGGTCATTGCCGGCAATTGGGGATGCGGATACTGGCCATTAAACGCCGGCTGGATGCCGAGTTAGAGTCTGTTGACGAGATCCATCCGCTGGCCGCCCTTCACCATCTCCTGCCACAAACCCATGCTCTGCTCATTTGTTTGCCGCACACACCAGAGACGGATGGGCTTATCGGTAAAGATGAGCTCAACTTGTTACCTGCTGAGGCTGTCCTGGTGAACGTAGGCCGGGGTTCCATCGTGGTGGAAGAAGCGCTATATCAGGCTCTGAGAGATGGTGGCTTATACGCTGCTGGGTTGGACGTCTGGTATAACTATCCGGCCGACGAAAGAAGTCGTGCAGACACAGCACCGGCCAACTTCCCGTTTCATGAACTGGATAACGTGGTGATGAGCCCTCACAGAGCCGGGGCAACAAAGGAATCTAATTACCTGCGTATGGATAGTCTGGCCTCCATGTTAAACAAGGCTGCCCAAGGAGAGCAATTACCAAACCGGGTAGACGTTGAAGTCGGTTACTGATATCCTATGGTCTTCACGTTCCATTAACGGCAAAATACTGGGATATTCGGCAGTATTTGGTCGAGCTGTTTATAATAGAAGTACCGTTAATAGAATATTGCGAGTTCATCATGGCGGCATATCAGGAATTGCTCTATGAATGTTAAAGTCGTCGTTTTTCTCGGATTGTGTTTGTTTCTCGCATCTTTTCTCACTGAGGATAGATCCGAAGCTAGCGCGGTTTCGTCATCCGATATTGTCTTCGAAGGTCTAGATTTCCAGAGTGGTTTCCACTATGGGTCTCTAAGTTCGCCTGAAGGATTGACGATCGAGCCAGACACGTTTGGGGGCAGCTACCTATCGCCTATTCTAGAGGCACCGGTGCCCTTTAACGCCGTCGTTCCCCAATGGATCGCCGAAACCCCAGAAACGACCGATATGCACGTCCTGCTCCGAACTGCTTCTGAAGATAAGAGTTGGAGCGAATGGTTTGGGATTCACCCCCAACAAGACTGGATGCTGCCGGATGATATAGATACTGTCGGCGAGATGATCACCGTACCGGCGCTTGATGGTACACATCAGTATGTCCAATTTGCTGTGAACTTTAGCCGTCAGGCCAGCCTATCTGAGCCTGTACTAAGCCAGATGCGGCTGACCCTTATCGACTCTTCCCAGGGCCCAACGGCCGGGGAGCTCATTGCCCAACAGGAGGCTATTGATAGCATCCAACCCGAGTCTCCTGAAAGTGGCTACCCTAAGCCACCAGTTGTGAGCCGGTCTGTTTGGTGCACTGATCCGGCCTGTAACTACAGCAATGGTTTGGAATACCAGAATGTCACTCACTTGATCATTCATCATACGGTCTCCAGCAATAGCAGCAGTGACTGGGCCGCGACTGTCCGAGCCATCTGGCACTTCCATACATTTACTCGCGGGTGGGGAGACATCGGTTATAACTACCTGGTCGATATGAACGGGGTCATTTATGAGGGACATAACGGTGGGGACGATGTCGTCGGCACGCATGCGGCCGGAGCTAACGCTGGCAGCATGGCCTTGTCTCTTATCGGTACTTTCACAACACTAGATTACAATCCGCCGGGGATCGCCCCACCACAAGCCATGAAAAACGCGGCCGCCGAGCTTTTTGCCTGGAAGGCTGACCAAAAGAATATCAACGTTTACGACGCCAGCCGCCTGCCTAACCTGAGCTGGGGTTTGCCCCATCTCATGGGTCACCGTGACGTCTATGGCACCACCGAATGTCCCGGCACACAAGCCCACAATATCATACCCTGGCTGCGCGACGAAATAGCTCGTCGCATTGGTTTTGTTTCACCCCATATTTACGTGGACGAACAGAGCGGTGCTTTCAACAAGGGTCCAAATGAATCCTGGTACGTTCCACCCAAGAATTGTGGTTTTAACGGCCATGCTTTCTATACCTGGTCGGTTAACGACCCTAGTAAGAGCGTCAATTGGGGGGAGTGGCGGCCGAATTTCCCGAGTAGCGATCACTATGAGGTCGAGGTTTACGCACCATATTGTGTTACCGGCCGGGGCGAGACCAATGGGGCAACCTATCAAATCACCCATGCCAATGGCACGAATACGGCCAAAGTCAGCCACCAGGCTAATATCGGTACCTGGATGAGCCTGGGCACATACTATTTCAACGCTGGCAATAGTGGTGTGATCAGGTTAACGGATTTGACCAACACAGACTCTGGATTAGGCGTGTGGTTCGATGCCATTCGTTTCCGGCCGTCGAATGCCTTACCAGACCCAACAGTTGCCAACAAAGTCCCTGAAACGACGACTTGGCGCAATCAACGCAACATCACCTTTGATTGGGCAATCACCAATCAAGGATATGTTAGCAGCACGAAATTGCAGGTGGCCACCGATGCAGGCTTCAATAACCTGGTTCTCGACAAGGATTTCTCCGGGGCAGCCACTTCTTTTAATCATACCTTCGACAAGGATTATGCTCGACTTTACTGGCGTGTCATTTTAAACGCTATACAGGGGGGGAAGATCACCTCATCATCGACATATTTTGGCATCGATACCCAGCCGCCCTCCTCAAGCATCAAGTCCATTTTTGTTTTGGAAGATAACAGCTATGTACTATCCTGGTCAGGGCAAGATGCGGGCATCGGCATTGCTGCCTTTAACGTCGAATATAGAGAAGAGGGTGGGGCCTGGATATCCTGGTTAACCAATTATCATGGGACCGCTGCCACATTCATATCGCCAAATCTTCAGAAGCACTATGAATTTCGCGGCCAGTCTGTGGACGGTGTCGGTAACTACGAAGCCTTACCGCCAAATTCAGAAATCAGCACCCGGGATGCTATTCCGCTTGAAGCTGCTATAATGTACCCTTTGATCAGAACACCTTGACAGACTGAAACCTCAATCCGAACAGATGAAGCAAGTTGAAAAAGTTGATATTTTGATCGTCGGCTCAGGACCGGCCGGTTCGTCTACGGCTTTGCATTTGGTGAAACACGATCCGGCCTGGGCCGATCGAATGCTGGTTGTGGATAAGGCCATCCATCCCCGAGAAAAGCTATGCGGAGGTGGGATCACGCACATGGGTCAAAACATCCTGGCTCGACTAGGACTCACCATCGAAACGCCAAGCTTCTCAGTACGGGAAGCCAAAATCATTTACCAGGACCTTTCATTTTCCTTCAAAGGAAATCCGGTTTTCCGCATTGTACGACGGGATGAATTCGACCACTGGTTGGTACAGAAGGCAGAAGAGAAGGGGGTCACAGTACGTCAAGGGGAGGCCGTCCAAGACGTTAAGGCCCATGATGATTTCGTGGAAGTAATTACCGACCAGGCTAACATTCAGGCTAAGGTGCTGGTCGGTGCCGATGGCTCTCGTAGCATCGTCCGGCGAAAACTTAAATGGGACGATGATTCACGCGTAGCTAGACTGCTGGAAATCCTGACACCTGAGGATTCACAAAAGCGCGTTGAGTTTCGGGATGGTTTAGCCCTTTTTGATTTCACACCAATGCAAGATGGATTGCAAGGCTATTACTGGGATTTCCCAAGCTTCATCAACGGTAAACCATATATGAATCGGGGGGTGTTTGATAGCCGCGCTCGGCCTGAACGACCCAAGGCCGATCTCGTTAATGAGCTGCGCGAGTCTCTGGCGGAAAGGAACCGTGATCTGGATGAATACCATTTGAAAGGACACCCGATCCGATGGTTTGACAAAAAAGGAAGATTCGCTATCAACCGGGTTTTGTTAGCAGGGGATGCTGCTGGAACTGACGCGTTTGTCGGGGAAGGGATATCTTTCGCCTTAAGCTATGGTGACGTAGCTGCGGATGCCATCGTCGATGCCTTTAAAAGCCAGGATTTCACCTTCGCCGATTACAGACAACGCATCCTTCAGCACAGCGTTCTCTTGCAACTACCCGTACGAACCCGATTAGCGCGTCTGGCTTATAAGATCAGCCAATACCCCAGACTGACCAGATTAGGCTGGCGCTTTGCAGCCATCGGCGTCGGATATACGAAGTGGCACAATCCCGAGTATAATCCGGTTGAACCCCCTCAGGTGGTTTATGAGGTTTGAGAGTGCGTGCGAGGCTGACCGTACAACCACCAATAATCCCGCTGGGGATAAGCCGGTTGCCATTCATCTGGCCAAACGAAATCCCCCGGGCGCCAGTAGTTTCTCAGTGCCCTGTCATAGGCCTCAATCTCGGTTAGAACCCTCTCGTCGAACTCATAAGGTGGCATTTTTAGCTTATCTACCAAAGCCCTGATCATCGCCCGAGTTTGCACGGCCGATGGATAAAAATCTCCAGCGGCAAAGGATTCCTTGCTTAAGTCTCTCAAGTATTCGCTCCATTGCCGCAGTCTGGCGTGCAACTCTTCATGGGCGCGTTGTTCAAATCGAACGACTTTTTCAGTAAGAGCCTCATTAAATTGTTCGATCGCTGCATCCAGCCTAACCTGATCATCTGGTTCCAACATTTCTCGCAATTGAACGAGACGATATTGTCTCATCAAGTAACCACCTAACGTGAGTCGCGGCAAGCTCGAATCGGAAAGAGGCCAGAAAAGCGTCTGGCTAGTGAGATATTCATCCATCTCGGATGCCATCGCTTCTAGTATCTTTAAATCTTGTTTCAACTTCTCTATCGCTTCAGACACGATACATCCTTATGGCTCTCCTGCATAGATTTCACCATCCACCAGCAATAATTCAAGACGTTTGTCCAACAAAACTACAATGTCAGCATCTACTGGTATAATAGACTACCACAGCATGCGAAATCAAGAGAGGATTGAAATATGAAGTCGATGAGACGGTCAATCATTCTTAAAACAGCGGCAGAAGCCTATGAATTAGGGCTTGACGTCCTCAATGGCCGGACAAAGCGTGATGAAAACGGTCAATGGAAAATCGGTCATCATGATTTGGACGAGTGGTTGCAAAAACATGAAGGCGAAGAACTGGTCATGATCATCGGATCGCTCGAGGACGATATACCTGTTCAAACGCGCACCTGCCACACGTGTGGGAGAGATTACACTGACCTGGAATGTCCTTACTGCCGGTCCAGTCGTATCAGGCTTCGCGGCGAACCATAATGAGAGATTCAGATTTGGTCGTGCGACAACCAATCTGGCAACGTATCGTGCTTCGCATGCTACCCGCCGTACTGTTACTCAATTTTATGGCGACCACCATAACCACATATGCCCAAAACCAGGCCTCGGTAATCGATCTGCTCGAGGTGGAAATGTGGCCCGATTATGATCGTCCATCCGTCCTGGTGCTCTTAACCGGCACATTGCCAGATGATGCCGAATTTCCAGCAATAATCATGGTACCAATACCAGAAAATGCCACCATCAATGCCATCGCTCGCGTTGACGAAAGTGGTTCAATGTTTAGCGACCTGGAGGTTGATGACAGCATTCCCGGTCAATTAACCATAACGACAATGGAGCCTACCTTCCGTGTTGAATACTACGTTCCCTACTCGGCCGATGGTAATCAGCGCAATTATACTTTTGAGTGGCAGTCAGACATGGCTGTTAATGAATTGATGGCAACGATTCAGCAGCCATCTTTGGCCAGCGAGATCACCCTCTCCCCTGAAGCGATCCAGGTAAGTAATCGGCAAGATGGCTTACTTTATCACACTTTGCCCGTACAAGAAGTCCCAGCCGGAGAGAAGTATTCAGTGGAGACGAGTTACAATATGATACGACCTCAACTCTCTGCCGAACTTTTAGGTGCCCAACAACCGGCCATTCCATCAGAAACAACCGGTGATGTGGGCGGGCAAGAGTCAGGGTTCAACTGGCAGATCGTCGCCGCCGCAACAGCTTTTGGGTTAGCTCTCGCGGCCGGCGCCTGGCTTTTATTAGGCTATCGGCAGTCAAGGCGTAGAATTTCGAAGCCACGACCCGTGAGGCGGTCTCGGGCAAAACGAGCCTCCTCTTCAACCAGCCGGAGTTCCACGGGCAAAGCAAAATTCTGCCACGAATGTGGACAACAATTAACACCTGGGGATAAATTCTGCCGGAACTGCGGTACGGCTGTAAAGGGGGCTTAAATCATCGGGATTTGGAGATCGACCACCAAAGAGTACTAGTACCCTGGTCATGGTCCTATAGACCTATTGAATTACAGAACCGTTCCGTCTATTATGTTAACGGTTAATTCCTCCTTTAGCGTCTACATGTGCATGAAAAAAGGCCCGCTTCTCCCGGGCCTTTTTTCATTCTACTTGTAACAACTCTTTGGAGTTTGCCTAAGGCGCACTGGTCAATGTCAAGTAGTAAGCTATCAAGTCCGCCATATCTTGTTCACTCAATACGAATCCATAATCGGCGCGCATGACACTTGGTTCAGCACACGGTCCAGATGGACATTCAGGCACGATAAACGCATTCGGATTCAAAATTGACTCATAAATATATTGCTCGGCCGAAATGCCTGGTACCCGAGTCGCCGCCACATTGCCGATATTGCCTAGATGCGGGCCAACGGCAGCAGACCCCGGATTATCCGGGTCGCCATGGCACCCCGCACAACCGTTGATCTGATATAGACCTGGCCCGTTGGCGGCATCGCCTTGCGGTAGATCCTCCCAGGAATCAGGCCAATCCACGGCCTCGACAATCGCTTCTTCACCACATAATTCTGGATCCTCACCCCAATTCAGAACAAAGGCCGTGACCTGGTCAATTTGGTAATCTTCCATTGGCCCGCCGAAGTCCTGCGACCAGGTAGGCATCAATGTGCCTGGCCGGCCGGCCGCAACCGTTTGGGAAACATAATTGGCCTTGCTACTCTGCCATCCTACTTGCTGCAATCTTTGGGATGGTTCACCACAGAGCAATGGGGCATGGTTAAGGGGCAGACCAACACAGCTTTTTTCCTCGCCAGCAAAATCTACACAATCAATCGCCTTACCTTCGGCGCCATGACACTCTGCGCAATTCTCATGAAATAATACAGCGCCTTTTTCAACCTGACGACCGACGAAGGCATCGGTCGTCTCTCCCAAACGAGCTGGTTCAAACAAGGCGGCAACACCCAAGATAACCATAACCAGCATAAAGGCGATGGTTCCGATGACGACTTTGATTTGCATAGCTAGTCTTCCTCGTACCCTGCGTCAAGGTGACGAAACGCTAAAGTATTAGTGCTGACAGGACCCTCAGGACTCTCTGATTGGATTTGCAAGGTAATCCTCTTCATATCATGCTGCTCCGGTTCGACGATGAGAACGGCCTCAGCATCAGGCATAGCATCTTTGGTAAAGTTGTTGGCATACTGGGTCACGGTCCCATCATTGCCGGTGATTGGTTTACAATCGTCCCGCCATTGATCGCTTTCCAGGTTACAACTGTGGCGATTCATTGCCGCCTCAAATTCTCTCAAAGCATCGGTTAGTGCCGGATTACCAGCGACTTCCTGCCCTGGCTCAAATGTACCTATTTCTAAATCTTCATAAGGAACAGACAGAATGACGCTATGTCCTTCTTGAGGGAGCAATTCCTGGAACACTTCCTGGTCTGGCGAGCTTTCTACCCTATATTCAGGCGAACCCATCCAGTTGGAGATTAACATGAAGGCGATGAAGAGCATGGCTACGCTGAGGCCAACGCGCCGGTCCGCATAGCGGCGGCTCTTACCCACTTCGATGTAAGGCATGACGAAGAAGGCTACAGCCAAAGCAGGGATGAAGATGAAGGCAATGAACACCTTATCGGCCAATTTGAGCCAACCCTGCGACCAGGCCAGGTACCAGGGAGCAACAACATGTAAAGGCGTGACCAACGGATTGGCCTGGCTTTCCAACGGTGCACTATAGAACCAAAGTGATCCCACAACCAACAGTAGTGATGCCAGTGCTGTCCACATCAACTCGCTAGTGATAATATCCGGAGTGAAGTAAGTGCGTTCGGTTTTGGGGACACGNNTTATAGTAATGAACGAAAATGAAGATACCGGTTAACAAAGGCAGAACCAAAACGTGTAACAAGTACCAACGCAACAAACCCCCTGGGCCGAAGGTTGGTGCGCCACGAACGAGTAAGTTAATGTTCTTACCTACAATTTCGGCCGGCGGGGCAGCCTCAGCAGCACTCACCGCCACGGTTACAGCCCAATAGGCCAGTTGATCCCAGGGCAATAAATATCCGCTGAAACTCAACACCAGTGTTAAAACCAACAGCAACATACCGGTAAGCCAAGTAAACTGCCGGGGTACCTTGTAGCTGCCGGTGATAAAAGTGCGGAGCATATGGAGGGCGACGACAAGAACCATCACCTCTGCTCCCAAACGATGAAGATCCCGCATGAGCGCGCCAAGTGGCACATTGGTCAGAATGTTCCAAATGTCGGAATAAGCCGTGCCTGGCCTTGGCGTGTAAAAGATCATCAGGAAGATGCCGGTGATGGTCTCCCACACAAACATGAAAGTAGACAACCAACCCAGGCGGAAGGTGGGATAAATATGGGTGACCTCAGTATGATAAAAGCTCGGTCGGATGTGGAACCAGAAACCGTCAGCGTGCGGTCTCAAGCGGGGGTTAGGTCGCCTTGGCTCGTCCCCTTTTAAGGCAGAACGAATATCGTTCGTGTTCAAACCAGCCGTGACGCGCTCGACGATCTCGTCCGCTTTGGCGATGGTGGCTTGCTTTACCCCCATCTCCCTTACTTGCTCATAGAAGGTNNTCGCCGGTATCTATTTGTAAGAAGGCTGTGTTTGGTGGGAGCTGCAGTGTTTCATATGAGCCATCATTACCGATTTCAGATTCTGCCAAAACGTTTTCATTCTCGTCAAGGGCTAATAACTTGAAACGATCCAGGTTACGTGGTGCAGGCGCTTCGATGCGCCGGCCGTCCAGCCGGTACTTGGAGCCATGGCATGGACACTCAAAACGGTTATTGGCATCTACCCAGGCGTAAATACAGCCCAAGTGCGTGCAAACCTTGTAGATGGCAGCCGCCCCGAGAATGTCCCCGTCGCCTGGGGCCATCCACATACGTTCGCATCCAATTTCGATGGAATTGTTGACATTCACCAGCCAGAATCGACCATCGGGGAAGTTAAAGGGCGGCTCATTCACTTCAGGCATTACGTCCATGCCCAGAGTAAATGTACCGCCAAATTCACCTTCACGGAACCTGGGCAACATGAACCAGATCAACAAGCCGGTGAACTCAAGGGTGAGAACAGCGATGGAAGCTCCCCAAATATAGTACAAAAACTCACGCCGAGTAAGGCCGTCGGCACTTACCGTCGCTTCTGCCATAGGCTATT
>DOXE01000038.1 GCA_003519205.1 Chloroflexota bacterium | reverse complement strand
CTAGCCTCTATCTGTGTCATTTGATGTAGCAGAATCCGTCTTTTGACCGATGTTGCCATTGTCGCATTCAATTAGGATAGATGTATGTTTTGGAATTTGACTAGCCATACGTAAGCGAGGGCGTGCTCTATGGCCAGAAAAATTATCCGCGTGTTTATTATCGACTTGGTAGAGTGTTGGGACTGATGTTTCGTTATCAAAGAATCATGGTACCTCTTGATGGCTCTGAGCTGGCGGAGAAGGCCCTTAAGCCTGCCGTGGTCATCGCCGAATCAATGGATGGCGATCTTCTATGCTTACAAGTGGTTACGGGCTTGACTTTAGATCTCGATCCGAGATTAAATCAACGTGTGATCGAGGCCCGGAAGTATGCAGCCAACCTCTATTTCAATTCGCTCAAATCTCGTTACTCAAAAACCAAGAGACCCATTGAAACGGAAATCGCAGTAGGCTCTGCGCCCAAGGTAATCACTGATTCTGCAAGAGAACACTGTATCGACCTGATCGTGTTGTCAAGCCACGGGCGGACAGGTCTCGCTCGCTGGGTATATGGCAATGTAACCGCGAAAATATTGCGCCACGCGCCTTGTGACACCTTGATCGTTCGAACTCTGGCGCCAGCTACAGAACTGTTTTCAACCAAGCGCCTCCTGGTGCCATTAGATGGCTCAAAACTGGCTGAACGAGCCTTAAGACCGGCCATTGCCCTGGCTTCAACCTTAGATATGGAAATCCTATTGCTTCGCGTTTCGCCGCTCATTCCCGTAGGGCTAGAACCCATGAGTAGCCGGTCTATGTTTGACGAGCTGGAGGCGAGGGCGAGAGATGAAGCCTTAACCTACTTGCAAAGTATACACTCTTCTCTCGAACAACATGGCGTGCCCATAAGCGTCGAAACAATCACGGGGCCAGAGGCGGCGACTATCGTCGATTACGCAAAAAAATATCAAGTTGACTTGATAGTCATGTCTAGCCACGGCCATACCGGGATTGGGCTCTGGTTGATGGGCAGCGTATCCGAGAAAGTGCTACGAAAGGCTAGCTGTGCCACCTTGGTCGTGCGACCGCCAGGGCAAACCGGGAATGAAACCAGAGACGACCAGTAAATTACCAAACCCTGAACCTCCACTTGAGGTCCCAGTTGAGCCTGCTGCCCTAACCGTTCCGGTGCAGGTAGAGACACGTTTCCGCCGCCCGATCCGTCTACTTTGGCAGCAGATCGACTGGGGCAAGATCGCTCTTTTTGGTGCCAGTCTATTCTTGTTCATGTTAGCCATTATCCTCATGAAGGAAGGGGCAGGAAGCCTGACTCCCTTGATACGCGATCGTCTTGCTGTTACCAATCCATTGAACAGCCTGGGCTTTGGTTGGCTTTTTGCTTATTTGATCATGAGCGGATCACCAGTGGCGGCTTCTGCTCTGACTTTCTTCGATGCTGGAGCGATTAGCAAACTCGGCGCGTTTACCATGATCACCGGAAGCCGGTTGGGGGCCAGTCTCGTCGTCCTCATCATCGGCTTTGTTTACATCTTGCGCGGCCGTGACCGGGCCAATAGCCTGAGCATGGGTTTGATATCCCTGTTCGTTACCGGTAGCACGTATCTGGTGGCCTTGGTTCTTGGGGCGATCTTGTTGCAAAGTGGTGTCCTGGATTCCTTCCAATTGTCATCCGGCAGCTTACTAAATTCGATAATCGATTTTATCTTCGAACCTATTGTTGTTTTCCTGAGAGGGTTATTGCCCGAGTGGATGCTGTTTCCTATTGGCCTCATTGTAATTCTTTTCAGCTTCAGTCTATTTGACAAGTGTTTACCCCAAATGAGCCTCAAGGAGAGCCGTGTAGGTCGAGTATCGCGCCTCGTTTACCGGCCCGTGGTGATGTTCATGCTGGGCGCCACTGTTACGTTGGTTTCCATGTCGGTCAGCCTTTCTCTCAGTCTTCTCGTCCCCCTCAGTGAACGAGGATTCGTGCGAAGGGAAAATGTGATTCCCTATATTATGGGTGCCAATATCACCACCTTTGTGGATACCCTTTTCGCGTCGATACTGCTAAACAATCCAGGCGCCTTTACGATCGTGCTTGCCCAAATGGCCAGCATAGCCATTGTCTCGCTTGTGGTCATGATCACCATGCTTCGACACTATGAACGAGCCATGTTGAGATTGGTCACCTGGGCCACAGCAAAAAACCGAAATTTAGTTATTTTCTTGTTTATAGCCCTCATGTTACCCATTGTCTTGGTGTTATTGTAGGAGACGATATACCATGCACTTACTCATCGCTACCGGGGGGGATGAACACTCAGAGCAGGCAGTACGATTAGGCGCCCAATTAGCCCGTACGGCTCAAGGTGCAGTTACAATTCTGACCATCGTTGAAGACGAAAATGACCGGTCTAAAGCCGATGCTATCCTGACTCAAGCCTCATCTTTAGTTGGATCGGAGGAGATTGAGGTAAAGAGCAAAGTTAGTGTCGGTGAGATAGCGACTGAAATTGTGCGGGAAGCCGAGGATGGAAACTGCGATTTGTTGGTTATCGGTTCGCGGCCATCACACGGCTTCTTAAAACGACTTCTAGGACCTACGAGCGAGCGGGTTATGGCTCATTCGCCTTGCCCGGTTCTAATCGCGAAGGGAAAAGCCAGGTCTTTTCACAATGTCCTTGTATGTTCAAGTGGGGCGAATGGTTACGAGGGGCCAAGCCGAGCTGTAACACATCTGGCCTCCATCTTTTCCGGATCTGAGATCACTCTCTTGCACGTCATGTCGCAAATAAGCGCGAGTCCCGATGTGCGAGAAGGGTGGCAGCTTCAAGCGACTGCCAGCGAGCTGATGGAAGAAGATACTCCTGAAGGCCGGTTGCTAGAAGAAAGGGTTGAGATGCTGGAAAGGTCTGGATTTCAAGTCAAGGCCAAGGTTCGTCACGGCCTGGTCGTCGATGAGATTTTGGAAGAATCACACAGCGGAAACTATGATCTGGTGGTCATTGGCGCGCATAGTACAACAGGCTGGAAGCGTTTTCTGCTGGACGATGTGGCTCATCAGCTAGTAATCCAATTGGACCGGCCGGTTCTAGTGGTACAGACAAGATGAAGGTGGTTTCATAAACGTTCAAAAACACACAAAGTGNNAATAATTACACGGGCTGGCCTGTGGGTGTTCTGTTTTTCTTGCTGAATATTCCCTTATTGGCCCTTGGCTTCAAACACTTAGGGCGTTGGCCGTTTGTGGCTCGAACAGCGGTCGCGGCCGCCTTGTTTTCTGTTTTTACGGACCTGTTTATCTTATGGATACCTCGGGTCCTGGAGCCTTTTCCACCAGCCGAAGATATATTGCTAAGCGCCATTTACGGGGGAATATTAGGTGGCATCGGTGGCGGTTTGGTCTATCGGGCGGGCAGCACGATGGGTGGAACGGGCATTATCGGCCGTTGGATCCAGTTTCGCACTGGCCAGCCGCTTAGCCAGATATATATCTACACTGATGGCGGCATCTTGGTAGCCATGGGCCTGGTATTTGGTTGGGCGGTGACTCTATATGGCCTGCTCATGTTGTTCATTAATGGCATGGCCTCCGACTATATCTTGGAAGGGCCGAGTAGCACGCGGGTAGCCACCATTGTGACCAACCACCCTGAAAAGATGGCTGCGGCATTAATAGCCACCTTAGATCGCGGGGCTAGCTACTGGGAGGTGACCGGCGGCTATTCCGGTCGAAGGCACTATCTAGTGACTTGTACCATATCACGGTCGCAAGTGACCGAGGCGAAACACCTGGTCGCCAAGGTAGATCCGGAAGCCTTTGTCACCATTGCTGTTGGTCATCAAGCTTTAGGAAAAGGCTTCACTCCGCTAAAAAAAGCGAAATAACCATCTAAACGCCCAGAGCGATATAAACTATGACTATTGAACGACTTGATACACTTTTGGCGGCAATATCCCACACTGAACGTGTGCTTATCCTCACCCACAATGATCCCGATCCGGACGCCATTGGCAGTGCGGTGTCCTTGCGCCATTTATTGGTCAATCGGCTGAATGTCACGGTTAAAATTGCTTACCGGGGCATCATTGGCCGAGCCGAAAACAAAGCACTGGTCCGTTACCTGGATCACCCTTTACAGCAATTTTCTAGAGCCGATTTAGTTCCACCGGTGGGTATTGCGGTGGTGGATACCCAACCAGGCGCGGGCAATAGTCCGCTACGGCAGCCTATCGATGTAGCTCTGGTTATTGACCACCACCCCTGGCATTCAGAGACTACTTCAGCCCGCTTTGCCGAAGTACGGTCTGACGTCGGGGCTACCTCGACCATCCTTACCGAATACCTGCAAACGGCCGGCATTGAACTGCCCACCCCTATTGCCACTGCCCTATTTTACGGCATAAAGACCGACACCATGGGGCTAGGTCGCTCAGGTATGATAGCCGACGCCGAGGCTTATTCTTTCCTTTTGCCGCGTATCGATTCCCGGGCTTTGTTTGAGATCGAACGAGCCCAGGTGCCGGCCGACTATTTCAAAAGCCTGGTTGATACGGTGCGAGCTACTCGTATCTATCGCGACGTGCTCATCGCCTACATCGGCTGGATGAAATATCCTGACCTGGCGGCCGAGATCGCCGATTGGCTCTTGCGTCTAAAAGGTATCCAATGGGTGGTTTGCCTGGGAGCACATAAGGAGAATCTGATTGTGGCCATCAGAAGCCGGCATCAAAGCGGTGGCGCCGGACGCCTGGCTCAGACGATCATTGGCAATTTGGGCACGGCCGGAGGGCATGGCACCATGGCCGG
>DOXE01000490.1 GCA_003519205.1 Chloroflexota bacterium | reverse complement strand
ATATTAATTTGAGTACAGTATGCCATGGATGAATTATTTGGAAGTAGGTTCATGATATTTAGAAATATAACATTATGTCAATAATTGCTCGAGGGCATCTTTATCATCAAAGACCTGGCGATATCGGTCTACAAATTCAGCAGGTGTGTAATAATGGCCCTGAGGGCCGATGTTTTCTAATACATAGGTAGAAGCGAGCGCCCCCATCCGGCCGGCAACTTCCCAAGGCAAGCCAAGCTGTATTCCTCGAAGCAAGCCGCCTCGGAAAGCATCTCCGGCTCCAGTTGGTTCAACCACTTCTTGTGGTGGGACAGCCGGTATATCGTAGATCTGTTGATCGATCCGGATCTGCGAACCATTTTCCCCCTTAGTCGTTAGAACTCCGCCTGCTAAAGACAAGATATCTTCTTCACTTAAGCCTGTCTTCTCTTGAATCATAAATAGTTCATATTCATTAACGGTAAGCATGACACAACCGGCCAAACCTTCTCTCAACTGCTCGCCAGAAAGCCGAATGATCTGCTGGCTTGGATCGTAAATATAAGGTAAGGCTAGACTTTTACATTCGGAAACGTAAGCAACCATGGCCATTGGATCATTGGGCGAGATGATGGCTAGCTCGGCATCGGCCGCATTTCTGGCAAAACTTAATTGGTCCGCATAAGCCATAGCCCCAGTATAAAAGCTCGCGATTTGGTTGAGATCTTCATCAGTATTAACAAAAAACGATGCGCAATAGTCATCTTCGATGACCATGACTCCAGAAGTGTCTACACCGTGATTTTCCAACCACAGGCGATATTCCTCAAAGTCCTGCCCGGCCGTGGCCATTATTTTGGGGTGACCGCCTAGTAACGCATTGGTATAAGCGATATTTGGAGCAATACCACCGGGTAAGCGGCGTAGACTGTCAACTAAAAAACTGACGCTGACTTTGTGGAGTTTATCGGCCAACAGGTGGTCGGCAAACTTGCCAGGAAAAGACATCAAATAATCAAAGGCTATTGAACCTGTAATAACAACTTGCATGAGTGTGTTGGGTGTTTATTGGGTAATAACTGGCCGGTTAAACGACGTTCTCCGCGCTGTCTTGGCGAACTCGGAGATCAGACTCTTGTTCCTTCCAGACAGGAGAAAGGCCAAATCGATCTCGTAACATGATCAATAAAGCCCTCAGTCCATCTTTGGCCTTTATTTTTTTTCCTTCAGCATATGTGCGCGGATCGTATTGTATCGGTATCTCTAAAATCTCGTTGCCAGATAACAGGATCTTGTCTGGTAATTCGAAGTCAAGATCAAATCCGCTACAAGTTAGATTTAGAGCCTTAACCAGGTCTCCACGGACCATTTTGGTGGCCGTAGCAACGTCGGTCAGCCGACCGCCGAAAAGGAAATTCGTCATGGCCGTCAAAAATCGTACTCCTAGATAGGCGTGGGCATATTCGTATTTGACCTGCCCACCTAAGATACGAGAACCGAAAACGGCCGCCGGCTCACGTTCGTCGACGAATCGGCAGAATCTGGCATGTTCAGCTGGCTCATACTCGCTATCCGCATCCTGGATGATCATATAATCGCCGGTCATATTGGCGATCCCGGTCCTTATTGAAGCTCCTTTGCCTAGATTTCTTTCGTGGAAAAAGATTTTGATTTCTGGATCGTCGATCTTCTGCAGTATCTCCCGTGTGCCATCGGTTGAGTCGTTGTCGACCACGATTATTTCCCGGTCCCAGCCGGATCCGAGATTCACCTTTTGGGTCTTCTCAATGACCTCGCGGACCGTCGCTTGTTCGTTATAACAACAGATGATGACAGACAATCTCTTCATATTGGATTTAATCCCGGCTGCCAAACCCTTTGAACCTGAACCGAATCAGAGATCCTGGAAAAAGGCTTCAAATGATTCCACCATATAATCCAACTTAGTTTGGGTAAGACCAGGATAAAGGCCGACGAAGAACACGTTGCGCATGATTTGGTCAGAAACAGGCAACTCGCCGATTACCCGGCACTGGATATCTTTATAAGCCGGTTGTTTAATTAAATTTCCTGCAAATAGGTTCCTCGTTTCTACCTTTTTAGCTTCTAGAAAACTGGTAATTTGGTGACGGCTGAAGGGTGCTGTTTCCCGAACAAATAGAGGAAATGCAAACCAAGACGGATCAGCTTTTTCGTGCCAGATGGGCAATTGGAGAAACTCTTCAAATTCCTTCAACCTTTGAAAGAGATAAGCGAAATTCTTCTTTCGACTGTTAATAAATTCCGGTAATTTATCTAGTTGGGCCAAACCAATAGCGGAATGGACTTCTGTTAATTTCAGGTTGTATCCAATTTCTGTGTAAAAGTAGCGATGATCATAGAAGCCTGGCATACCAGGAACTTCGCGCTCGAAGCGGTAGCCACACTTTCCATTGATGGGATTATCGTATTCACACCAACAGTCGCGCCCCCAATCGCGAATGGCACGGGCAATTTTGGCCAGCCTTCGACTCCGGGTATACGCTGCACCGCCTTCGCCCGTGGTAATATGATGGGCTGGATAAAAGCTAAGGGTAGCGATATGCCCGAAAGTGCCAACCTTCTTTCCATCCCATGTGCTTCCCAGGGCATCACATGTGTCCTCAATCAGGAATAGATTGTGCCGTTGCACGAAATCCATGATGACGTCCATGTTGGCCGGATTACCAAGGGTATGGGCGAAAAAGATAGCTCTTGTGCGCGATGAAAGGGCTGCTTCTAAATAATTGGGATCAATGTTGTAATCGCCTAAACAACTATCGACGAAGACCGGGACAAGACCATTTTGTAGGATAGGATTTACCGTAGTCGGAAAACTGGCGGCCGGCACGATGACCTCATCGCCTGGGCGCATGCCGTGTTTTAATTGGCGAGAAGAAAGGGCAGATACGGCGATGAGATTGGCAGAAGATCCTGAATTTACAGGAATCACCTCGCGCACACCGATGAATTTGCCCAGTTTCTTCTCAAATTTATTGGTTTCAGGCCCGGCCGTTAGCCAGAAGTCTAGCACTGCGCTGACCGCATTCTGTAGTTCTTGGGCATCGTAAACTCTACCGGCATAATTGACCCTGGATTCTCCAGGGAAAAAATCCGGATTCTGGTGAACACTCTGGTAATAATCAGCAACCTGCGCCAATATAGCCTGGCGCAGGTCTTCGTCATTAGTCATCTACTTTTTTCTCCAATTTCGACGTCAGGGAGAACAGCCTCATGGCCGAACCCTTAGGCTCAGCCCACCCTCTAGCCGTCCACTAAGTGGGTCGAAACCAGCGAGCGATTATAACACACCAGGCACTATATCCAAGACGCGGTTGGTGGCTCTATCCTGCGTTTTGAACGTTCCCGTGGACGACAGTCTAGGTTCGGCGGTTGCCGTTTCGATCGGGTCAAGAGATTCAGTTGGCGTGAGAGTGTCTGTTGGTGTCGCAGTGTCTGTTGGTTTAGGGGCGTCCGTAAGCGTGGGAGTGTCTGTTGGTATCGCAATGTCTGTTGGTCTGTGGGCGCCTGGTTGGCCGGCGGCTGGGGATTAACCGTGACCGTGACCTCGTCGAAGGCCGTCAAGCCGCCGTCGTCTGCCGTTAGACGTAAGATGTAGATCCCATCTGTCGAGAAAGTGGCTGTGGTATCGACTGCGCTGGCATTTCCGAAGGTGACCGTGCCCGGCCCACCGACCTGGCTCCAGGTGGTGGTAACCGCCCCCGGAGGATTCGGCAGCCCGTCATCCGTCACCGTCCCGTCCAGATTAACTCCAGCCGGCAAGGTGATCGTCTGGTCTGGCCCGGCATTTACCGTGGGTGCCTGATTGGTCGGCGGTTGTGGATCAACCGTGACCGTGGGGGTTACAGTTGGAATGGGTGTTTCTGTTGGTTTCTTGGTTGGTTTTGGATCAGGTTTTGGTGGTTCCGGCGTGGATGTAGGAACAGGCGTATTCGACGGCGTCGCCGTGGGAAGAGGTGTCGTTATCGAAGGTGGCAGATAGATGGTCCGGCCATAGTATATTCTATTGCTGACCAGGCAGTTCGCCTGAATGATTGAATAGACTGTCGTTCCCCGGCTCTTGGCTAAAGAGTATAGCGTATCACCTGGCTGGACGACGTAGGGATCCCATGAAAGTGGTGGTCCACATGGTGGGCGCACTGGAGGGGAGAGTGGCAGGTAGATCACTGTACCACTATATAGCACGCTTAAATCCAGACAGTTTGCCTGTACGATTTCACTGACGGTGGCTCCAGAATTCATCGAAAGTTTAAAAAGCGTGTCCCCCCGCTGGACGGTGTAAGCCACCCAGCCACCAGGAATAATGCCACAAACTTCTTGGGCTAATACGACCACTGCCGTTGGAGTTTCTGGGAGGGGAGTCTGGGTTACGGCACCCACCTTT
Source organism: Chloroflexota bacterium (assembly GCA_003519205.1). Lineage (GTDB taxonomy): Bacteria > Chloroflexota > Anaerolineae > Promineifilales > Promineifilaceae > UBA11865. The sequence continues at coordinate 17,148 of DOXE01000490.1, read as the reverse complement.
GTCGGGGAAGATGTCGGAGTCGGACTAAACGTAGGTGTGTTGGTTGGTAACTGAATAGTAGGTGGAATCGGCGTACTTGTTTTGGCGAAGGCAATTAAGGTGGGTCTGACGGGGGCTGGAAGATTGAATTGCAAGCTATCGGCCAGCGAAAAGAGAATCCCTATCAAGAGTGTGAAGACGATGGCAAATACGACGCCAATACTTAAAGGCCATTCGGCCGGTGCCCCTTGCCGGCCATCGTCTTTAAACATCATTTAGTTCGCTTCGCCACTTCCGTTAACGTTGATGGGTAAGAGTATCGAGACTTTACTGCCAATACCGGTCTCATACTCAACCCAGGTCCTTCCGCCGAAACCGTCGACCAGTTCCATTACGGTTGATAAATCATTACGAGCCTTGACGATATAATCGTCCACAGGCTCTTCTTCCTCGAAAGACTGGCTTGAAAACATCCTGGCATGAAGTTTGTTGCCCTTCTCAGCTCCGCTATCACTCACCGCTAAATGTAAATAAAAGTTTTTTTGTTCTTCCCCAGATGGTCCCGTAGTTGTGTAAATATCGTGTTGGGCGGTTATCGATACCCGGCCGTCTTGAATCGAGAGCAGGCAGGCACTACTTAATAAATGAGCGACGATTTGGTAGAAGGAATCATCGGGTGAAGGGATAGCAGGGAGATCTTCGTCGATGATCAGGTCAAGTTTTAGGCTTTTTGCTTGCATCTGGCCGCTCACTGTTCCAATGGCCGCTTCGATTGTTTCCCTGACGTCGACCATATCTGGTTTGGCTAGATGTGTTGGCATGCGTTTGGTCTGATTGATGATCTCATCAAGGAGGGATGACATGTTTGCAATACTGGTTTTCATCCGCTTTAGCACGGACATCTGTTGGGTGCCTAAAATGCCCAGTGACTCGCTCATTAAGAGATCAGTGTATACGCCGAGGGAGGTCAAGGGCGTTCGCAACTCGCTCGTCAGTGCGGCGATCGATCCGATATTACCTCGTTGCGAAAGCTCTGAAATCTGGACCTCCATCCGGCTTATTTGTAGTTGGGCTTCCTCCAATTCTCCGGAATAACGGGAGACCGTTCTCATCACCCAGTCAGTGCTGACGCCGGCGTCGTTCGCCGCGGCAAGGGCCATTGCGTCTTCGGCTTCGACCAATGCTTCTCGTAACGCGTCAACATCCTCTTCGAGTTTCTTGACCCGGTCATCTCGATTGAGTTCTTCCGCCAGTGCCAGGGCAGCAACGAGCCGCTCCACTCGATGTGATTCGGCTGCCAGTTGCTCTTCTAGTTCTCTTATTCGTTCATTCGGATCTTTTATCATTTCTACCTCACCCACTTCCTTGCCCACATCATCAACGTCTAAGTGGTCCTTGGTTTCATAACCTTGGGTATTGTTTATTGCCTGAGCCAGAAACCCGGCCAGGGAAGTCGCCAGGTTTTTCTCGGGTGCAGGCCAGTGGGCACGACCTGCTGGACCGGCTAATAACAAGAGACCAACATCGTCATATTTAACATAGAGGGGTTCGGCAAGCATCGAACCCAGATCCCTTTTATCGATTTCTTTGAAGAATTCATGTAATTGCCTGGCTCCCTGACCATCTGGATATAATTCGACTTGTTGTCTTCTCTCTAAAGCTTGCTTGAACGATGGGAATGCGCTTAGCTCAAATGAATGATTGTGATCAAATTCCCAATCGTCCTCACTATTTTCCATGGTGGCTTTCTTCTGACAGCTGACCAGGCGATAATGCTCCGGAATATCAGGTGAGGGAAAAGCCATTGCCAGGTATTCGGACTCGATAGTTGCACATGCCACTTTCAGTGATTGTTCAATTGTGGTTTCGGTGTCACTTTCACCAATTGCATTTCGGGCAAGATCAAATAAGTGGGCTAAATCTTCCAGGTTTGATCTCCCAAAGCCAGGTGATGGCAGCAATGTCGTCAAATTATGCCGGTAAGTAAGAATTGCCAGGGTGGGGAAAGCTATCAAGTTGCCCAGACGTACCCAGTAGGCAATATCTGTCGTAATTGCCGGATCGCTAGAGAGAAAAAACAGGCTGAGGACGTGGGCACCCAACAGAATAGAGAGTACAGCCAGGCGAAGTGGCCATTGATCCTCCCGGCCAAGTATGATTAGTGATATGCCAATACCAAGGATCACTAATTGGACGATTTCCCAGAAATCTGCCTGATTGGTTGTGGAATAACTCCCCAGTGGTGCTCCCGCGCCGATCATGGCAATCCATTCCTGGGCAAAAAAAGCATACATAAAGCCGGTCAATATAAGTAAGATTAACGCGATGATGTTACCCAGTCGGGGTAAATTACGAAACTGGGGTGCTAAAGCCCAGACGAGCAATACCACTGTAGCCGTATCGGTTGCGCGTTCCAGAGGAGGCAATATGCTGGCGGCTTCGATTGGATCAGCCACAGAAAGGCTTGCAAACAATATAATCAGACGGCCGATGATGATGCCACCACTCGACCAGACAAGTCGCCGAGCAAAGCCGTCGGCTGGCATGCGGCGTAATTGCCAGAGAGCAAGCCAGAAGGTAGCCTGTAGAGCCAAAAGGGTTACCAAATGGTAGACGAGACTCTCTGGCGGTTGGCTGAGAAACTGAACCAGTTGCTGTAACAACGACATCGATTAGGTACTACTAATTGAGTGTCCCCAATTCTAGCGAATTATATCATAACTTAGCCGGGTTATGCTTAATGTGGGACGTAGGTACCAAATCGTCGTAATATCAAAATTTCACTCAATCGGCGAAATGCTCCCACACGCTTTCGACCAGTAATGACACGAGTTCATCTACCTGTGATTCATCGACGATGAGAGGTGGGCCCACCATGATCACATCGCCATTGGTGCCATCAGCACAACCTTGAGAGTAATAAATAATTAGTCCTTTATCGAAACAGAGTTGCCATAGTTTCTGGGCTATGTGCAATTTTACAGGGAAAGGTTCCTTAGATTGGCGATTTTGAACGATTTCAATTGCCCAGAACAAACCCCGACCGCGAATATCCCCTACGTTAGGATGATCCTCTAGACCGGCTTTCAATTTGGCGCCTAACAAGACACCCATGCGGGCCGAATTATCCACCAGTTTTTCTTTCTGAAGGATCTTTAATGTTGCCAATCCGGCCGCTGCTCCCACGGCATGATGGCTAAACGTACCCCCGTGGTTAAAATCGCCAAAGGCTTGGCGGATTTGTTCAACGTTATCTTCTGTCGTGGCAAGGAATCCTAAAGGAAAATATCCTCCGGCCACGCCTTTTGACGTCACCAGGATATCCGGGACGACCTCCCAATGGTCGATCCCCCACCACCGGCCGGTTCGGCCCATGCCCACCAATACCTCGTCCACGATCATCAATATCCCATAGCTATCGCACACCTGCCGGATGCATGGCCAATAATCATTTGGTGGCACCACTGCACCCAGGGTTGCCCCGCTGATCGGCTCGGCGATAAAGCCAGCGATCAGATCCGGACCATATTGGAGAATTACTTCCTCTAGCTCTGCGGCAAGGACCTCGCCACTGGCTGGCTCGCGATATGGGTAAGGCGCCGACACGTGTGGCATATCTGCCATCATATCTAGAAAAGGATACCTCATGCTCGGTTTGCCAGTAACACTCAACGCACCCAGGGTCATGCCATGATAACTTTGTCGCCGTCCAATGATGAGGTGACGGTTACTTTGGCCGCACGCCACTTGAATCTGCCTTGCTAATTTCAATGCCGCTTCCACGACCTCTGAACCGCTACTGAGGAAATAAAACCGGGGATTTGGGATGGGAACCACGCCGGCTAAAGCCTGGGCATAACTTTCTATTGGTTCGCTGGTGAACATCGTGGCGTGAGTATAGGCGGCCGCCCCGAGCTGGCGATTCATAGCCTCGATGACCTCGGTTCTCCCATGACCGACATTGACCACCAAGGGTCCACCAGAACCGTCAAGATAACGCTTTCCCTCTCGATCGTAAAGATAAATACCTTGCCCATGTGAGATCATCGGCCGGGCATGGTTTAATTTGCGGTAAAAAACATATCCCTGTGGATGGGCATAACGGTTCATANNCGTGGGAAGATCCATTTCCCGAAGATTTTCAGAAACGAGAAGTGGCCATCCTACTTCTTGCTGAATGCTTTCGATTGATTCGCCAGGAGCGATTTGGAAAAGAGTCATCTCCTGAGAATGGTTATCAAAATTGAAAAGCGCTCTATCGGTAATGACCAATTCTGGGCCAGCGCCAGGTAATCCTAGTTTACCCCGTGTATTTTGGCCGTCGATATGGCCTGGGCTGGTTAGAAAGTCAAGCCGGTCCACAAATGCGCGCTGCTTGAGACGCATGATAATGAGCACCTTTTTGGCGTTGATGGCGATCTCGCAAGCGCCACCAGAACCGGGGAGGCGGACCTTAGGATTCGCATAGTCACCAATTACCGTAGTATTAAGATTTCCGTAGCGATCGATCTGAGCCCCACCTAATAACGCCGCATCGACTAAGCCACCTTGCAAATAAAACATGAACAATTCAGCCATGCTAACGGCCGAAGTGGCATCGCTGACCAGCGTTGGATCGCCGATAGACAAAGGTAATCTGGCCGGGTGGGCACCAAATATTCCGCTCTCATAGACCAACTCGAGGTTAGGCGAATGGTCTCCCCGGGCAAGATTACAAGCAATATTAGGTAAGCCGACTCCCACAAAAACAACCCGGCTACCTTCCAGGGCGCGAGAAGCGCTCACGATCATGAGTTCTGACGGCGTNNTGGAGCTTTTTATGAACTGGAGAAATGAACCATTTAGTCATACCGTCCATAATTTACAGGCTCGGACATAAAGTTACCGGGCGAGAGCTTATCCAGCCTTTCTTGTCCCAACTTTTGCAAGTAAGCCGAGCGATCGGGCAGCTGGTAAACCCATTGATCTAACCAGGTTTCAGTCTCAGGCAGATCACGAGAAATCTTGTCCCAGGCGAGATAAAAATCATTGTCCCTATCGTAATATCCCTGGACATAGCTTGGATGGGCCCCGAAAGGTTCGTTTACGACGGCGTCGACAATAAGGCCTGGAATCAGCGTACGGTTGGGATCGTGCCTTATGATCGATTCGTCGACGATTTCCTCGACGACGATGATCACTCGATCAGATGCAAAAGCCACCTCTTTTTGTACGCCTATGAGACCCCAAAGTTGCGTATTACCATGGATATCGGATCGTTGGGCGTGAATGAAGGCGACTTGTGGTCGTAACGGTGGAACCACCGCAATCGTGCCTGTACCGTAAGGATCTTTGACCGATCTGATTAATGGGTTAACTTTGGGCAAATCACTCCCGGTGTAACTCTTTAAGGGAAAAAAAGGAAGATCGCTGGCACCGGCTAAATATCGACCAACCATGCCGAAATGAGAATATTCTTCGATCTCAAGCGGCATGGGGATTCCCTTCTCCACCGCCCGCCGGATACAGTGCAAACTTCCAACGCCTGGATTGCCCAGGTAACTGAAGATAAGCTTGCTGGCAACGCCGGCGGCTACCATCTGGTCATAAATCAAGTCTGGTGTCAACCGGCAAAGGGTCAGGTTTTTCCTGCGCTGCCGAATGATTTCATGGGCGGCCGCAAAACAAATGAAGGCGGTAAAGCCCTCGATGGCAACCATGTCGCCATCTGATACAAACCGGCTTACCGCCTCCTGCATGGAGCAAAGCTTTGATTTATTCATTTTTTATAGCCTGGAAGCCTCTTGCCTCTTAATCTACTACTGTTTGGCTCTGTTCGTGCATGTACTGTTGCACGTAGTACAGACTTCCTCCAGCTTTACCGGTCGAGCCGCTTCCTTTCCAACCGCCGAAGGCCTGGTAGCCTGGCCAGGCGCCGGTCGTGGCTCCCGTTTCGCGATTGACGTACAAAACCCCGGCCTCGATATTGTCTAAGAACCACTCGATTTCATCTTCATCTTCGCTGAAAAAGCCGGCCGTTAGCCCATACTCGACATCATTCGCCTTGGCCATGGCCTCGTCTAGATCTTCGAAATCGGCGATCGTCACGATAGGTAGGAACATCTCATGTTTCCACAAGGGGTGGCTTTCCGGTAAATCGTCGACGATCGTGGGTTGAACGAAATAACCATTCAAATCTAAGACTTTGCCGCCATATAGGACGTTGCCACTTTCCGCCAGTTGGGCTGTGAACTTCTGATAATCCTCGAAAGTAGATTTATTTATAACCGGTCCCATCCAATTCTCTTTTTGGGTCGGGTCGCCGACATTAATCTTTTTTGTAAGATCGAGCAATTTCTGCTGAAACTCATCCTTGACATCCCGATGAACGTAGACGCGTGAGCAGGCTGAACATTTCTGACCTTGCAAACCAAATGCTGATCGCATGACGCCTAAGGCGGCTTTATCCAAATCGGCTTTATTGCTGATGATGGTTGGGTTTTTCCCGCCCATCTCGGCAATGACCGGTCTTGGAAGCTGGCTTTGAGCAAAGGTGCGGATGATGTGCATGCCGATGTCATAGCTGCCGGTAAAGGTGATGCCATCGACCTCTGGACTATCGATGATGGTTTGACCTACGGTTCGGCCGCTCCCGGTAACAAAATTGAAAACGCCATCGGGAACCCCAGCATCCCGATAACAAGTTGTCAATAACCAACCCGTGTACGGTGTATCGGTTGCCGGCTTAAAGACGACGGTGTTTCCGGCGACCATAGCCCCGCCAGATGGACCACCAGCCAGGGCACAAGGGAAATTGAAGGGTGAAATAACGGCCCAGACGCCATATGGTTTGAGCACGCTGCGGTTGTGATGATGAGGGCTTTCAGCTTTCAAGATCTTAGAGAATCCATCATGTTCTTCCATCTGGTCACAGTAATAACGGATAAGGTCGGCTGTTTCTTCCACGTCGCCTAAAGCTTCCAATCGATTCTTGCCCACCTCGATGGACATGATCGCAGCCATATCAAACAATCTATCACTGATCAGGTCGGCTGCTTTACGAAGGATAGCGACACGTTCCTGCCATGGAGTTTTTCGCCAGCCCTCAAAGGCGGCTCTGGCAGCGGCGATGGCATCTTCGGCATCTTGCTCAGCCCCTTTTTGGAAATAACCCATAACCAGGTCGGTGTCGACAGGGCTCACTTTTTCGAATTGCTCCGTGGCTATACGTTCCTGACCGTCAATATACATGGGAAAAGTCTGGCCCATGTTCGCTTTCGCCTTAGCTACGGCTTCATCAAATAGCTCGTCCAGTAAGGGATCAGGGCTGGCGAGGGTGGAATAGGTGACTTTAATCTTCGCGGGCATCTATTTACCTCCTAAGACAACTTAGCGGCNNATCTTCCCGCGCCCGGCGTTTTGAGGGCGATATTTTTGCTTCGGCCAGAAGGTCGACAAGTTGGACCTCCTGATTTTCATGAAGATCATGGGTAGGAACGTCATACAACCCTTGTTCGATCTCATCTGCGTCCAAATCAGCTAATTTTCCGTAAAACAAGGCCTGCGATATGTTTTCTGCGCTATCCGCAGCATCGGCCCCGTGTACAAGAGTCGTGACTTCTCGTGCCAGAGTTCGTTGAGCAACCCTCTCCCAAGGCTTTTCGGCAACAGATTTAGCCAGCTCAGACAGCTCGCCTGGTGTCAGGAAGGTGAAGTATTTCAGGAATGGTAACACGTCCTCATCACTGGTGTTGATCCAGTATTGATAAAACTGGTATGCAGATGTACGTTCAGCGTCGATCCAGACGGTCCCACTTTCGGTTTTGCCCAATTTGGATCCATCGGCTTGAGTGATCAGCGGCAGCGTCATTCCAAATGCAGTGTCACCGGTAATGCGGCGGATAAGATCTGTTCCGGCTGTGATATTACCCCACTGATCGCTTCCACCGGCCTGCAATTCACAGTTGAATTCTTGATATAAGTGGAGGAAATCATAAGCTTGTAAAACCATATAGCTGAATTCAGTGTACGAGATTCCGAATTCGAGGCGGGACTTCACCGAATCCTTGGCCAACATTGTGCTAATGGGGAAATGTTTCCCAATATCCCGTAAAAATGGGATAAGGTCTAATTGACCCAGCCAATCGTAATTGTTGACAATCCGGGCGGAATTCACGCTAGAGTCGAAGTCGAGATACTGTTCTAGTTGTTGCCTGATCTTGCTCGTCCAACCGATGACCACTTCCTCTGGATTGAGCTGGCGTTCGCTTTGTTTGCCGCTGGGGTCGCCAATCAAACCGGTACCCCCTCCGACAACCGCGATGGGATGGTGCCCGTGAAGTTGAAAGCGTCGCAAAAGCAAGATCTGCAATAGGTTGCCGATGTGGAGGCTGTCGGCCGTGGGATCAAAGCCAACATAAAGTGTAATAGGTCCGGATTCTAGCCGTTTGCCCAATCTATCTCGATCGGTTATCTGATAAATTAACCGGCGGTATTCAAGGTCTTGCAATAAATCCATAGAACTTTACCTACTTCATCGTTGCCGACAAATGGGGACATTTAAGCAAACGATTGAAGCTTGATTGTAGTAGATGCATGGAGGGCTGGCAATAAAAAATCCCCCCAGTGACGCAAAGACCGGGAGGATTTAGGGTCCGCTTACAATTCTAATAAAGGGTCAACCTAATGATTGTAAAGCTATCTCGGCCGGATAGAAGTTTTCATTTAGTTGGAGCGCCCTTTCATATGCGTCAACTGCTCCACGAACATCACCTTGAAATAGCAGCGCATGACCTTTATAGAGGTAAGATTCTTCTACGTTCAAGCCGCCTTGGGTGGCAAATACGGCATCGGCAAGTGCCAACATATCGTCATACCGGCCGACCTTCATATATGCCAAATAGGGCCTGAATTCGTACCATAACATGCGAGGGGGCAGGCCAATGGTTCGTGCCTGGTCAAAGGCAGCAGCCCCATTTTCGTAAAACTCTGCATCACCGGTCAATTCGCCAATTCGGGTGAGACTCGTGCCGAGGTTAAACCAGGCGAAGGCGTTTCCCCGATCCTCTTCGATATCTTCTTGTGCTCGAACCGCTGTAATTTCCCACATCGTTAAGGGATTTAACAATTCGGGACCAATGATATCTAAAACCTTTTGTTCTTGATCCGGCTTATAAACGACGTAGAAAGTATAATTGAAATGTTGCCAATAATATTCAATATCTTCGTATGAATCTGCCCGGCCGTTGGTTGGATCTACCTTCAAATAGCTGTCCATGCTATATAAGACGCCTTCTCTTTCGTCGTAGCCAAATACAGTTAGATAATGACCAAACCAACCTGACGAAGAGTCAGTATTGGGCTCGTAACCCTTTTCGATGACGACGGGAAAACCGGCAGCAATCAATCTTTTTAACAATTCGAGATCCCCGCCGCTGTGCACCGTTGACCTTAACGCAGTGAAATCATTCACATAGTCGCTCAACTGCCAGGGACTCACATTTCTGTCTTCAGGGTTCGGCTTGAGATATGAAGCTGCTTCAGCTTGCGTTGTTTCGTCTCCATACCAATTTAACACCTGGGTTAAATTAGCCGGCCCACAATTATTAAAACTCTGCTGAATACGGTTTATCCCTTCCAACCGTACATAATCTGGTAAGGGCGTGGGCGTTGGCGTTATGGTCGGCGTGGGCGTTGGTGCCATGGTCGGCATGGCTTCAGATTCGACCTCCTCAGCAACCGATTCCCCGGTAACGTCGGTGTCACCTAAGACGACTTCACTCTCTGATGCGATGGTTGGCGTTGGAGATCCTGCTTCCGTTGGTCGGATTGCCGGGATGGTGATACGCGGTTGTTCGGCGACGATAGCCGGGGCCGGCAAAGCATCGCCTACGGGTGAGACTTGTTCGATGACGCCCTCGGTTAACTGGCCTAGAAAGGCGCTTCTTTCGGCTAAGGCTACTCGGTACCGGCCGGGAATAGCCAGGACCACCCCGGGCAATACAAGTAACACCACGATTAGCACGATTTGAATAATGGCGATTATTAATATGATGCGTTTCGTTCGCGAACTCATAGATTAAGTATCCAATTGCTCGACGGCTGATACGGCGAGTGCAAAGTTGGGATTGAAGCGCGCAGCCTTTTCTAGATCTTCTCGGGCCTGCTTTTCGTTACCTAGGGCAGCTTCAGCCAGACCCTTATAGTAGTAAGATTCTTCAAAATACGGACGATCTTTTAGCGTCACTTCAGCTAATAAGATCACGTCTTGGTATCGACCTTCTTCATAATATGCCTCATACGGTCCAAATTGATACCAGAGCATGCGCCATGGTAATCCAATCGACCGAGCCTGATCGAATGCTAAAGCCGCTTTTTCATGATCGCCTAATGCGTTATAAACAGTGCCCAGATTAAACCATAAAAAAGCATCATCAGGTGAAGTTTGAAGCTCGTCTTTCACTCGTTCTAACGAACGTTGCCACATGACCATATCGTCCATATCAGGCCCAACTATTTCATTTACAGTTGATTTCTGATCCGGGTGATAAAGCACGATATAGTCGCGGTTAAATTGTCGCCAATAACGATCCAGGTCGGCATAGGCGATCTCCCGACCCTCGGCATCGGCATTTTCGCCAGGCACCTCGCTCGTTCCAAACCAGGAATCATAAACCCAAAATTTTTGACTGGCTTCATCATAGGCGACGACCAACAGATAGTGACCGTACCAACCCATCCAGCGATATTCTCCCGGTGGATCGATGCCTAGCTCAATGATGACGGGTATTCCCTCTGTGATAAGCCTTTTAAGGGTATGGAGATTACCGTTAGTGCGGTCGAACGCCAATAAATCAGTCTCCTGATTCACAAAAGCAGCCATTTCATCAGGGCTAACATTCCGGTCTTCCGGATTCGGTTTTAGAGATGATGCAGTTTGCTCTTGAGTTAACAATACGTCGAAGTAGCTTAAGCCCATCGCCAGCGTAGCTGGTCCGCAATTATTCCAGATTTGAAAATGGTGTCTTATCGAGCCTAGTCGTCCTTCCGCTGGAACTGGAACAGGCGTATCGGTTGGTGCCGGTGAAGGCAATGTTGTTGGTTCAGGTGCTTCTATCGGGTTGTTATCATCTTGATCGCTATCTGCTCCAGGTGTAGTTGAGCTATTAATGGCCTCTCCTTGGGGTGTGGCATTGGGAATATTGTTGGAGTCCGAGGTAAAGTTCTCGTTAGTGAACCCCGCTGTTTCCACCGTGGGTATTTCTACATGAGGACTTGCTTCAGGCAAGAGAAGCTTAGATGTGTCCATGACCACGGCCGCCGTCGGCAAGGTTTCGACATGCTCTCGAACCGCAAGGGATTGGATAGATTGAGGTAAATAAGCNNTACGCCCAAAAAATTGGTTGTCGGTGTCGCCATTAGACGCTCACCCAATGCTCATATGTTTGGGTGGATCCCGAACATACCAGTTGGTAGGCACAACATACGTGAGATCAATTACAAAGAAGTGTTTATAAGGCGATTTGGGTTTTCGAAGAGTATTGATTAAACAGGCACCAATTGCTGTTCAATTCCAAGATCCATGCGTAAATAAAGGCTTTCATCATCACGCTCATACGGCTGAAAGCCACATTTTTGATAGAGCTCGATAGCCGAGTTCCAATCGTGATTGGTTTCCACGACTATTTGCCCCAAACCATTTTTCTGGCCTAATCTAATTAAGTGTTTGACGATCGCCTCGCCGTAGCCACGACCCCTAAAATTAGGATTGACGGAGACACGGACGATTCGTCCCAGGTTATTATCTTCATAAAGAAGTGCTCCCGTCCCAACCATCCAGGCTTCTAATTCGGCCACTACAAATTCATGACCAGCTTTCGTGTATGTAGTCATGATGTCATCTAAATCATGATTCATATTTTGGTCGATTGTGCCAAAGTGATCGCCTAAGCCTTCAAGGATGATTCGGCGAGCCTCTGCCTGGTCTTCACGTCGGAAGGGTCGCATTCTAAATTCTGGAAAAGTGCAACACATTTTATACCTCTGTCCTGTTTATTGATTATTTAGCAGCCTATGATAAGGCTTAACTTTTGGAGAAGGTTTACAGTGTATCACAGATTAAAATATAAAAAAGTAAATTACGGTACCTAAAGGTGCTACGGCATTAAGGTAAATCCTTTAATGTGGGAGCCATTGCTCATATTATTCGACGGTTACGCTCTTGGCTAAATTCCTGGGTTGATCCACATCGCATCCACGACGGACAGCAATATGATAGCTCAATAATTGGAGAGGAATCACATTGATAATTGGTGCAAGCAATGGGGGGGCTTCGGGCACATATATCACGTAGTCAGCTTTCCCTTTGATCGCTTCGTCACCTTCGGTGGCTAATGCAATGACCACCCCGCCGCGGGCTTTGGCTTGTTCTAGCTGGCTAACCATCTTGTCGTAAAGTGCGTCTTTGGTCACAATGGCCAAGACCGGCATACTCTCATCGATCAAGGCGATTGGACCATGCTTCATCTCCCCAGCCGGATAACCCTCTGCATGAATGTAACTGATCTCTTTCAGTTTGAGGGCACCTTCTAGTGCTACCGGATAGTTAATTCCCCGGCCGATGAAGAGGAAATCTTGAGCTTTAAAGAATCGACCCGCTAGATCCTGGTATTCCTGATCATGGTCCAGCACCCGGCCGGCCAGGTCAGGTATACGTGATAATTCGTTCACTCTTTTTCTATAGTGACGATCTCCAAGTGTGCCCCTGGCTCTACCCAGCACACAAGCCAACATGTATAGGTCGACCAACGAGGTTGTGAAAGCTTTTGTCGAAGCGACCCCAATTTCTGGACCTGCCTGCATGGTGATGTAACCATCTGACATACGCATCGACTGGCTACCTATAACGTTGACGATGGACCATAAGGTTGCTCCCCGAGCTTTAGCTAAATCGCTCGCCGCCAGGGTATCGGCCGTTTCTCCGGACTGGGTGATGGTAATGACGGCCGCGCCCTTGTCGAGGATGGGATTGTAGTAGCGAAATTCCGATCCATAATCCACATCGACTGGCAAACGTGTGAGTTCCTCGATCATATATTTACCAATCAAGCCAGCGTAGTAACTTGTTCCACAGGCGATGATGAAAAGTCGTTTCAAGCGTCTTGTAAGTTCCGGAGAAAGCTTCAAATCAGGCAGGAAAATTTGACCGCTTTCAAAGTCAGCCCGGCCGCGCAATGTGTTAATCAGAGATTGGGGCTGGTCGAAAATCTCCTTTTGCATGAAATGTTTATACTCGCCTTTAACGGCGCTGACAGGATCCCAAGGTATGCTATGAATTTCGGCCTCCAACGGATGACCTTCAGTGTCGGTAACCTGGTACCCATCACGAGTCACAATGGCCATTTGCCGGTTGTCGAGAAATACCATTTCCCGAGTGTGGTCTAATATCGCCGGGATATCTGACGCCAAAAACATTTCATCATCGCCGATACCTAACGCGATTCCCCCCGCATTTCCTAAGCGAGCGCAGATCAACCGATCCGGACTATCGACAGCCATCGCCACTACGGCGTTGGCTCCTTTCAATCTACCAAGGACCTGGCGCATGGCATCTTCAAAATCCAAGCCCGCCTCGAGAAATCGTTCCGCCATTTGGACGATTACCTCAGTATCCGTATCTGAGGAGAAGGTTATCCCTTCCATGGCTAACTCTTCGCGTAATTCTGCATAGTTTTCGACGATGCCATTGTGAACGAGTACAACACGACCTTTCATACTGGCGTGGGGGTGGGCATTACGCTGGCTTGGCTTGCCATGTGTGGCCCAGCGCGTATGGCCAATGCCGATATGCCCATCGATGGGCGACAAGTGAACGAGCTCCTCGAGATTTGAAAGTTTGCCAGCGTCGCGGCGGATAGCGATTCGACCATTTTCTTGCAAAACAGCCAAGCCAGCCGAATCATATCCACGATATTCCAGCTGTTTCAGACCATTGAGAATGATGGATTGAGCGCGACGTGGACCTATATAACCGACAATACCACACATGAGAAATACCTCCCTGGGTAAACCAATCTTTTCCTTATCTGGGATCAATTAATCCCGGTAGGCTTAAAAGACTTGATTGTATTTAAGCGGCGCGTCCTGGAGATCGTGTGGGATCTGGTTACGGTCGCCCCTCCAACAGAGGAATCAGTCGTCGAGATGATGTGACGGTTGGGCCAATACGTACCCTTTTGTCGGCCGCTCACGCCTGCCGGTTTGTGAGGTCGTTTTTCTGGAGGGGGAAGAAGCTCAGGATTTGGCCATACCCTGGGAGGCATCCGCTGATCTGTCGATTTTCCGCCAGTAATCTCAGTTGTGTCTTCGATTCCAATCAATCCACGCCTGAGATTCCACCGTTAGCCCCACCTCGCTGTGGGGAACCTCCACCTCGTCAACCTTGNNCTCCCTTTTTGTCCTCTCTATTCTCCCTCATCAACAAAAGTGACGCACACCCTGGTGATAATTCAAGACAGTAGCTATTCATTGCCCAATAGTCCATCTTGTCGGATAATTGACGATGTGACCAGCACTTGAGACCTAGGAGGAGGTATCTTGATGGGTAAGTCAAATGTCGCTGTCGCCACCGATAGCACTGCCAATATCCCGGATGAGTTTGTAGAAGATCTAAATATTCACGTCATACCCCAATGCCTGAATTGGGAAGGGGAAACCTTTCTAGATGGCATCGACATCACGCCCAGTGAGTTTTATCAACGACTCGGACAGGCCAAAGAACTGCCGACGACATCTCAACCCTCGGCCGGCGAATTTCACGAATTCTTTGGAAAACTCGCAGAAGATAATCAGGCTATCATCGGCGTGTTCATATCCGAACATCTTAGCGGCACAATCGATTCAGCTCTAACGGCGGCAGATATGATGCCCGATTTTCCTATCGAGATCATTGATTCACAATCAGCATCTATGGGACTTGGATTCATGGCCATGGCTGTCGCGCGAGCGCTGAAAGAAGGATCTACCTACAAGGATGCGGCCCAACTTGCCCGAGAGCTGATACCGTTCACCCACGCCATTTTCGTCGTCGATACCCTGGAATACTTACACCGGGGTGGCAGGATAGGTGGCGCTCAGCGGCTGTTAGGTTCGTTATTGTCCATGAAGCCCCTTCTTCACCTTGAAGAAGGGCGTATCGAGCCTTTGGCCAGGATTAGGACGAAGCGAAAGGCGGTCGAGAAGTTGCTGGACGTCGTTGCTGCTGATACGGAGGGCAAAGGAAATTTGCACGCCTCGGTCATACATGCCGCTGCTCCTGAAGACGCAGAGCGATTCAAACAACAGGTGATAGAAAGGCTTGATCCGGTCGAGCTCATCATCACTGAACTAAGTCCGGTTGTCGGCACACACACGGGCCCAGGGCTAGTAGGGATGGGCTATTACACCGATTTGCAATAGCCAGCACCGTCTGCTCGTTTAAGTAAAAAAACCTGGGGAAGTCACCAATTGGTGCTTAAAACATCATATGTCCTTGCGCGATTAGTTCGTCATCGTATAATTCTATATCTACTAAAATCATGGTGGAAGGTTTTTTATGCCTAATTTATATGATCTGACAAATGAACGGCGCGAACAATGGATGGAACTTATTCATGTATTACATCCAGATGTAGATCCAGGCTCAATTCGGTTGATGGATGAGGTGAGGCAAACGGCTCATTCTCTCCGGATAATTGGCAAGCACAGCCTAGCAGCGGCCGGTCTATCTTATGCGAAATACCGGCTTCTCATGAGCCTGATGGTGAGCGAGGAATTTGATGGTCGAGCCGAGTTAAACCCATCAGAGATCAGCGAGCGTCAAGGTACTAGCCGAAACACGATTAGCGCGCTTATTCGTGACTTGGAAATTGACGGGCTAATTGAAAGGCGATTGGACCAAAATGATAGGCGAAAATTCAACATTCGCTTAACGGATGCCGGCCGGGAAAAGGTGCGGGAGCATGCCGGCGAGCATTTCATGGCTATTGCCGATTGTATAGGGGTCCTGGACAAAGAAGAAATGGAAACATTGAGTCACTTAATGACCAAGCTTCGCCTCAAGGCATGCGCGAAATCCAATGAATCCAACCTGGTCGACAAGACTTGAAAAAATTTGAACCCACGAACATTTTGTTACCTGGTTTAAGGAGTTGACGATGCAAATAACCGGTGAGAGGACCCAAAGAGGCAGACGCAGTCCATCGACGCTTACTCGTTCGATTCGTTATGTTGGCCGTTACCCAAAGGTGACGGCGATTGCGGTCGTAGCCCTTCTCATTGCCACCCTGGCTCAATTGGCCGTTCCTCAGTTGCTGCAAGGCATCATTGACACAATCGTGACCAACGTCGGCAATAAGGCTACTTTGAATCTTCCACCTAATTTTCAACAAATTGCGGCCGAACGCCTTGGATTGGATCTGTCGTCGATGACGGTCGAATTGGAAAATGCCCCCCGAGCTTTGGTGATTGCTGGTGTAACTATCGTCGTCTTTGCAATCGCACGTGGGCTATTTTCCTTCACCCAGGCCTACGCTTCACAGGTTTTGTCCCATAATATCGCCTTCGATCTGCGAAATGATTTATTCGCAAAGATTCAGCGGCTTAGTTTTAGTTATCATGACCGAAACAGGACAGGCCAATTGATGATCAGGGCAACCGACGACGTCGAACGCTTGCGATTGTTTTTGGGNNCCTCCAGGAGAACCTGGCCGGTTTACAAGTGGTTAAAGCGTTTGCAACAGAACCACAGGAAGAGGCTCATTTTCAAGCAAGCATCGATAGCCTTTTAGATCAGCGAATGCGGATTAGCCGTACTTTTTCATTTCTTTTCCCTTTTATCTTCCTGATAGCCAATCTTGGTCAAGCCGCCATCCTCTATTTCGGCGGTGTACAAATCGTCGAGGGCTCGTTGACGTTAGGTGAATGGCAAAAGTTCAGCCTTTATTTGATTTATGTTTTTATCCCAATGGGGCAACTTGGTTTTATTATCTCGCTCATGGCCCAGGCCTCGGCTAGCTCAGATCGGATCTTCGAGATCATCGATGCTAAAAATGAAGTGGAGGATAAGCCAGGAGCAATAAAGTTGGAAGGCATCACCGGAAAGGTCGAATTTGAGCGGGTAACCTTTCGTTACTTTGGCGGCAGCGATCCGGT